>JABGWN010000269.1 GCA_018645535.1 Methanobacteriota archaeon | reverse complement strand
TTTGTTGTTGCTGCCGCTGGTAACGACGGTGGAGAAGAGGATGACGGAGACGTTGCATCTCCTGGAGGAGAACGTCGTGTGATATGCGTCGGTGGAGTCACTGAATCTGGAGAGCCATGGGCAAAATCCTCAATTGGAAACAACGGAGGAAGTCTTTTCCCGTTCCAATTGCCACGGAATGACCCTGACAAGAAACCTGAAGTTGTCGCACCTGCCAAAGAAGTCCCTGTTCTCAACACCAAAGGAACATGGTCATCATCAAGTGGTACCAGTGCAGCAACTGTATTCGTAACAGGAGCCATCGCATTACTACTTGAACAAAATCCTGCACTTGCAAGTAACGGGACATCCAGCGATGTATCAACAATCGACCAAGTCAAGGATTGGCTAATGCAAACAGTGTCTCCGCAAGACAGCCAAACAGGCCATGATGACAAGTATGGTTATGGTTTACTTGACATACAAGCATTGTTGGATAAGGCGAGTGAATCTTAACTTAGCGTTTGAAGAAGGCGACAAGAGTGCCTTCAAACAAGGGGACAAACGCCATATAATGCGTTGAATTTGTAGTTTCAATGAGTTTTATCCAATCATTAAAACCGTCAACCTTAGCCTGTTCACTTTCATCGAGTTCATCATAATCACCCGTTGGAGTTGGTGGTTCAACTGTGAACAACACTCCATTTTGAGAAAGTAACGGGAGTGATTCTGATATTGTCGAAGCGACTTTTTCCGGTTGATCATCGACTATTATGGCATCATATGATAGATCGAGACGCTTTTCACCAGTGCCTACTCCAGATTTCATCGTCATCGACCATGCTTTCGCTTCTGCCAAAAGTGTTGAAAATTCACCTACCAATATGTTTGACCAAGGTGCTGCTTCATATCGGGATTGGAGTCGAAATAGAATGACTCCGAATTTAGCCCCCTGTTCAACCAAATCGAATTTTTTGGGTTGTTGGTTTGTAAACAGGTCAAACAACCATGCAGAACGGTGACCAATACTCGCACCTATTTCTAAGACCGATGTAGGTGACAAACGACCAATAGCATCTCTCAATCGTCTTATGACAGAAATAGACCATGTATGAAGTCCCATGTGTTCCAACTGAGTTGAAATGTTCGCTGCGATCTCGGGCTCATCTCTCGATCTCTGATCATCAGCAACAAGAAGTGCAGGAAGTACATCTTCCCTCTTGACATCGCTCATTGGCCAGTGCTGTCCACATTTTGTTTTGAAGTCTGTGTTCTAGTCAGATGCGGTGCCTTCAAAGGTGTCATCCAGCGAGGGCTGCATGAGACCGATGGAAGACTTAGACGAGGAGGAGGACTTTTTCGAAGAAGAAGAAGTACTCGAAAATGCAGTACTTTGTCCTACATGTGACGATGTTACGGGTCATGATATTCTTCGAGAAAAAGAGATGGGAAGGGGTAAAGATTACCTCTTACGATGCAATGATTGTACATCGGTACATGAATTACAATTCCGCCCACCTCCATTGAAAAGAGTCCCATTCATGCTAACGTACGGGCCAGATTCATACATGGCTACTATTGACCTAGATTCTGATGAATGGCTTGATTTGGGCGATGTTTTTGAACACGATGACATGGCTTGGAGAATTACTCGTTTAGAATCTAAAGAGGGAACTGCAGAATCCATGGAAGCCACAAAGGTCATCCGAGCCGTTGCTCTTCGACAAGACATGCTACGTGTTAAGATAACAAAAACTCGAGGCGAATTTTCAACTCCTGATGTCCTCATCGTAGATCAAGGAACCTTATTCAAGGCCAGTACACTTATCGAGATTGGACCTCAAACTTGGAGAATCAGAGCAATCCACACAGGAGAAGGAAGAACTCTTCGCGGAACAGTTGATGCTTCGAAGATTAAGCGAATGTATCTTCATGAGCCTCCAAGGCCGGAGCGTTTCGCTCCAAAGACGCCGCGGGAACGTCGACAAGCCTGGAAAGAAGGAAAACTTGGATTCAATCCTAATCCGATTCTTCCAAAAGAAATCATCAAGAAAAGAGTGCAGCCTACTAATCGTAGAGATAAGAAGCGTCGACGAAAGTAATCATGGGCGATTTGACCATGGCATCAGGAATGCTTTAGCGACTTGAAGGCCAATTGTTGGATTCTCTTGTAATCGACGAATACTGTATTCATACCACATCTCGCCGTATGGAATGTACACTCTTGTTCGATGACCTTGCTTGACTAATTTTCTACGCAAAGGACCACACACGCCTAGGAGCATTTGAAACTCATAACCTGGTCCCTTCCCTTTCCTATCTCCGCCAGCGTTTGCCCTAGAATCAGTTTTACCGGGACCCATCCCTAATTCATCAAGCATCTTTAGTGAAAAATCTACAACTGGCTGGTCGTGTGATGCTATACCTACATATGCCCCTTTTGTCAGTGCTTCTTTGATTGCTTCATTTGTGCCCTTTCTGATATCACTGCGTGAAGTATATGCTATATCTTCTGGTTCAAGGTAAATTCCTTTACAAATCCTGTAATCTGCCATTGGACCCAGCGTTGACTCAACATCTGTAATATCATCTAAGGTACGATGCAGACGTCCTTGTAATACTGTACCCACATTAGTAAGTCCCTTTTCGTGAAGTCTCACAACGATTTGAATGGTTTCTGAGGTGACTCTATGGTCTTCCATATCAAGTCTTACAAACATATCATGTTCTGCAGCTTGTCGCACAAGCGACTCAATGTTCTCAAATCCTTTTGCTTCATCGATCAGCAAGCCAAACGCAGTAGGCTTTATTGAAAGATTTGCGTCAATGCCATGATGAACAATCGAATTCATGACACGAACATATTCTTCAAGGAAATAATTGGCTTCGTCCATACTTGAAATTTCTTCTCCAAGCACATCGATTGTGAAACAAGCGTCCTCTGACTCAAGTCGTTTCATGACTCGTACTGCATCATCAAGTGTTGATCCTGCCACATATCGACGAGATACCCAACGAACAAACCATTTAGGCATTCGAAGTGTCATTGCTACAATCAGTTTTGAGATCATGATTTCCCGCCCTTATTTCACTGGTTCTGCTTACGACTTTTGACCATTTCCAAGAAAGGTTTTGAGCGAACAACTGGAATCGATATCGATTCCAGATGTTGATAGATAAGTTCCCGTTGCCATCCTTTGAACGATTTTTTTTCTACAGTTGCCACGACAGACCCTTCAGGGAAGGCCTGCTTTGTAGATTTCACAACAGCATCAATGGATTGACGCCAAAGAACACCTGGATTCTCAGAGGTCCCGAATGGAATTGAATGATTGGCAAGCATATGTCCTAACCATACATCTTCTTCAGAGCCTAATTTATTGCCTTTTGGAGCATAGTGGCCGCCTCCCAATGTGATAAGAACTGGATGAGAGAGATTTCTGTGTGCATCCCAACTGCCTATTTCTGCATTACCTGTCAGGCCAAGTCCTTCCCAGATCACATCGGAAAGGAGTTTTGCTGCCTCTTCATGGGGCCAGTACTCTTGTGTAGAACCAACTTCGATAAACAAACATGGTACTTCCAGCAGAGGGCCATGATGAGTTACTTCAAGAGATAAGGAAAAATCTGGAATGGAATGTTCGAGCCACTTCTCATTGAGCAATCTCCACCACGGGGCTAATCGGGTACTTGGAGGTGGTGCGACTCCTGATTGGCCTCCAAATTCAGGAACTGAATTGAGTTCTAAATGTGGAACTCCAATTGGGTGTAAAGTAAGGCAAGGCGTCCCGCTTTTTGCTGCATGACGAGAGGGGAAAATTACTTCCAATACGGTTTCATGTGTGGCCGTATCCCATCTTTTATCGAGGTGATTCTCCCATAATATTCGTCCGGGTAAAATCCACATCCTAACATGCTCATATCGATACGCCTTGTGACCTTCAACATCATCCAATTGATGCCATGTATCCTTCTCAAGAAGATATTTGGCTTGATTGAAGGAAGCAATATCATCGCCATTAACAGCAATGAGAATTACCCCGTCCATATACATTGGAGAACAAGGCGGTTTTTCAAAGCGAGTATTGACAAACAACCCGTCATTAGCAACTACATGGGCGAGGAAAGGAAAACGAAGCAATTACCATTCAAAGTCTTGAAAATACTCCTTACACCAGAGATTGAAGATGTTTTTGCAATTGCTGTTGGTATTGATGGACAACTCTGTCGATTGGATGAAGAATGGAATCCAATAGAAGAATTTGCATGTCCATTCCCAGCTCCAATAGAACACGTCATTATGATAGACGATTTGTTAGTTGCAACATGGATTGATCGAGAATTACTTGTTGCAAGAATGGGGGCAATTCGCTGCACAGAACCATTCCAGAACGGAGCTGAGAGAGGAGATGTTCGGAAGGCTCGGCTAATTCAGAACGCAATACAACCTGCAGGTGTCCTATGGTCACATGTCCTTGATGCAGAACCCTTAGGCTTAGAGAGGAATGATGACGGATTTATTTTCATCTTATGGAATAGGGGCGTTTATTCCTTCAATTCTAATGGGGTTGAACAATGGAGAGCACCCCCCCCTGAGTGGCCAGATTTGAAGAAGATTCCAATGAGCCAAGAATCAGTGGAAATTTGCGTCACTAATTCAAGCATAGAGATCTGGTCAAGAGCAGGAGGCTGTTGTAGACTTTCAAAAGATGATGGCAGTTTAATCGGCACAGGGTCATTTGTTCTTGATGGATCACTCGACAAGGTGAAAGCCATCGACTCAAATCGCCTACTGGTTATGAAAGATGGCCACATCTACTGGTATCGTGAAGGAAAACTCTTCTGTGAAGCCTCAA
This sequence comes from Methanobacteriota archaeon, assembly GCA_018645535.1. GTDB lineage: Archaea > Thermoplasmatota > Poseidoniia > Poseidoniales > Poseidoniaceae > MGIIa-L2. The sequence continues at coordinate 297 of JABGWN010000269.1, read as the reverse complement.
CAAGCGGACCAATTCAAAGCGTCATGTACAATGAAAAACTGAATTCATGGTATCTCGCAGGTTGGAGAGAAGAATTAGAATTGATGGAAAACGATTTCAGGCGATATGAAAATCAAGAAGTCGTTGTACAACATGTCCAGAGTCCTGATGGGCTTTGGGTTATTACAAATGATGGAATGATGGCTCATTCAATTTTAACTGAATAACCGCATCTTCCGCAGGTCTTTCGGTCAGAATGAACGCCTAAGAATACACCAGGACCACAATTTGGACAGTGTTCTGCTTTTCGCTCAAGAG
>JABGWN010000043.1 GCA_018645535.1 Methanobacteriota archaeon | reverse complement strand
TTCTCAGTTTTCGCATAATAGGTGTATCTGTTTGCATCTCCAAATCCGTAGTAAATGATGCTGAAAATATGGCGCCATGGTTCAGGGTCTCGCTTCTTGAGAAGTACGCCCTCGAATGTGATGAAGAGAACAACAAACAGAGCGAGCATTGCAAGCCCTTCACCGGTGAAGTAAACCAAAAGGAAGTATACAGTGTTATAGGAATCTGCTAGGAGGGCATTTTGAGGGTGACGACTTTCATCAAAAATGACCATTGCATTCTCAGCAGGCTGTCCTGTTTCGCCATCAATTGTGCTCATTAACGATTCAGATATGACATCAAGCGCCCATTTTCTATTATCGTTAGCAGGTACAGTCTTGTTTGTATACCCATATTCACCCGCATTAAAGCCTTCATAATCATAAATGGCGTTAATCAATGAACTACCATCTGCAATGAAGAAGACTCTGCCTCCTTCATCAGGATCACAACTCGATGAAGCACAGGCTTCTATTGAGAGATTGAATTGACCCCACAAGTCAGGTGTTTCGCTTGTTTGTTCGTTCCCGACCCAGAGATAACCGTCACCGTTGACATCAACTGTTGCTTGGTTGCTCGTAACTGCGCGAATGTTTACGTCATTGAGAGCGCCTTTAACACCAGGTACAATTTCTAGACCTGTTACGTTGTTGAGAAGCATTGTGTAGGTTGCGTTGTATTCGATTCTGCCAAGTTCTCCTGAACTCTTTACCCAATGGTGGGAACAGAGTCCTGCTTCTTTGAACGTCATCGATTGACCATTGAGTTCATTGCATGGATGTGGCCCAGTTACGTCAGACCAACGCTCGTGTTCCTCGATTGTGGTTTGATCGAGAATTGTTCCGTTCATGCCACAAGGACTGGCTTGCATACACATCCAGATGTAATTTCTATCCAACTCTGCTACATAGTTAGCATCGTACAGTTGGTATCCTGAATATCGCACTCCGTAGGCCTCACCAATGCTTCCAGCGTATCCAAAGTCTTCAAGGACAATAACAGTCCCACCATTATCGACAAATTCAACAATTGCGTCAACTTCTGAGGGTGAGTAACCATCTTCCGTTGCAATTGTAATGAATCCATCTTCATCGAATTGAGGGAACGATAAGGTGTCGCGTTCAACACCTGCAACAACAAAAGTCGTGTTTCTAGGATCTTCGATGTCAGCAAGCAAGAGAGGACTGCTTACAAGTGATCTTGTATCGATACCCATGTCATTGATATCTTCACGGAATGCAGACATATCGTTCCAGTCATCATCGTATGCTGACAACTGATTCGATTGACTGATATTGATAAAGTTCTGCAGAATGGTGAGCAAAAGAATGCCTAGGACAGCCCAAAAAGCAACCTGAAGACCAATACGCTTCAGATTTCTTGTCCGTTCCGCCGCCATTTTACTCACCTGCTAGAACACCGTTCAGACAATGACGGGCTCGCATCGGTTTAGAAGGTTGTCCAAACGTGTTGGTAAAATGCTCATTCATGCATCATCAAATTTTTAGCAAAATAACCTGCCCAAATGAGGACACATCAGTTGAAGGAATGTACACATTCCCGTCCTTAGAGGGATAAGAAACACGACTGATATCGAGGTTATTTCCAAAGGCTATAACGAGGTCAGAAATCTCTCCATTCGAAATATCAATGACGAAGTCGACGAGTGTGCCAACTTCCTTACCTTTACGATCCTGGACGATACGTCCAAGCATTTCTTTTCCGAAACTGGATTCCATATGCTTCGCCTTGTATTACCGACATAGCAGGAAGGACTTGACCGTTTCCTTGCTCACATTGTTTCCATGCCGAAGCCGTAATCACGAGTTCGCTTGATGTTGGAAAGTCCTGATGTCAATCGAGTCTCCATCTTTTGATAGTACTCAAGCATCTCAGGAGTTACCGTAGGACGGACCCGCGTTACAGCTTCCTCGAAGTGCTTCTTTGAGACCTTCTTTTTGCCCTCACGCATTGCGATGAGAGCAGCTTCCCTGCATACTGCTTCAATGTCTGCTCCAGTGAATCCTTCCATGCTCGAGAGAATATCCTTGAAAGAAAATTTGGATAATGGCATTCCTTCGGAATGAATCGCAAAGATTGCTTCACGTGCTTGTGCATCTGGAGGAGGGACGTGGAGAACACGCTCGAACCGTCCGCTTCGTAGGAGTGCTGGATCAATCATTTCTGGTCTGTTTGTTGCAGCCACGATAATGACGCCATCAAGTGATTCCACACCATCCATACTTGCGAGCAATTGGTTAACGACTCTGTTTCCAACGTCGCTGCCTTCACCATTTGATGAACTTCTCATGCTTGCAATCGATTCA
>JABGWN010000042.1 GCA_018645535.1 Methanobacteriota archaeon | reverse complement strand
CAGCTTCTTGTGAAATTGCCAGATGGTAGATTTGCTGTGGGAGATACCTACAAAGAAAACGGATTTTCAATGTTGTATTATGATTTTGCAGACCCTTCGAATGTGAGTGCATTTCCAAGCACTAATGAAACGACTGTTGGAGTCTCACTCTCGGCCGAAAGTTTAGATTCAAGTGCTTGGGTTGATGTCTTCGTTGTCGGAAGGTATGTCACTCCTGGTAATGTTCCAAATTCTATTGGTGTTGAAGGAAATAAAATCGGTTTTGGAATGGCTATCCAGGGGGTAGTCCTCGACCCTGTTGGACATACGGATGCCGATAATGACGGAGTCCCATATGAGAATGATTTGTGTCCGTTCACAGATGCTTCTTCATGGGATTTGAATTCTGACGGCTGTATAGACGATACTGATGCTGATGGGGTTGTCGACTCAGTCGACGATTGTATTGCTACTCTTCAAGATACTCCAGTTCAAGAAAATGGCTGCGCTGAAATGAACGATGTTCCTCAAATATTCTTTGATGCTTCGAAATTGATCGGGCACAATAATTCATCAATTCCTTTGACATTCTCTGTAATTGATACTGATGTTGTTGACATTAATATCACCCTGCAGCGCTCAAATAATTCCTTGGGGACTGTTGTGATTTGTACCGTCGTTGTGGAAAATGATTCATGGAACACCTGCAATATCGATGTTGAAAATGCCTTTTTCCCGCTCTCGCCGGACGGGGAATGGGTCGTCGTCATCAAAGCCGCTGATCGCAACACGAGTTGGTGGACTGAATCACAATCAAATACCTTTGAGTCGCCTTCATTCATCATTGAAGTGTATGACGAAATCGAAGTAGAATCAAGAGATCCCCCTCGATGGGTGCTAACGACGATATCGGCCATACTTCTCCTCTCTCTTCTCATTGCCACATTTTTAGAATATCTTAAGCGGGAAAGGGTAGACTAAGATAGATTTAGTATACTAAAACTTCCTTGAGAGCGAAGGGCTATATTGAAACCGTATGGCATCCACGCTTGTATATCCGAGAAGGTGATGATGATGAGTGAACGATTATATGTTGGAATTGATTTAGGAACCTTTCAATCTACGATTGCATCCAGCGCAGGCGCTATGCACTCTATTGAGACAGTCGTTGGACGACCAAAAGACCCAGTAGCTCGCAACTTCTTGAAGCGTGATGTTCTCTTCGGAGCAGATGCTTTGAAGAATAAACTTGCATGTAACCTATACCGCCCAATGGCCGCTGGTGTTGCACAGGATGATGAAGCAAACTTGGCTGCTGCTAAGGCATTTGTATCCCACCTTATCGAAACAGTTGATCCTGAAGAATACGATGAGGTATTCGGAGTCATTTGCTCTCCAAGCCACGTTTCATTTACTGACAAGAGCAACCTCGTTGCCACGCTTCGTGGACAGGTAAACGCAATTATGGTCGTTACAGAACCATTTGCAACAGCATTTGGTATCGGCGAAATTGGCGGTTCAATCGTTGTTGACGTCGGCGCAGGTACAACTGATATCGCCCGTATCCACGGAACATTCCCTACTGATGAAGACCAAGTAACAATCCCGGAAGCTGGAGATTGGCTCGACATCGAATTGATGACCCTGATTTCAAAGAAATTCACTGGAGCACAAATTACCAAGGACATGGTCCGTAAGTGGAAGGAAGAATCCTCCTACGTCGGTGGAGACACACGCACCGTTGAAGTCAACCTCAGCGTTGATGGAAAGAACCAAACTGTCGATATTGGCGATTTGATTCATGAGGCTTGTGAACTTCTCATCCCTAAGGTCGGAAATGCAATCAAGAGAATTGTTGCTGAGGCTGATCCTGAATACCAACCAGTTCTTCGAAACAACATCATCCTCTCAGGTGGAGGTTCTCTCATTGATGGACTTGCAGAACGAGTCGCTCGAGAAATCTCAGATATTGGCGATGTTAACGTTTGGTGTGTCGAAAACCCATTAGAAAAGGTTGCAGAAGGCGCTCTCATGCTCGCTGGCGAAATGCCTGATGACATGTACACCGCAATCAACTGATTCGGTTCACTGTTTTCACCTTAAAATCGGGGCTATTAGCCCTTCTTTGACAGGGAAGGTTCAAGAGTGGTTGTGTCTCGATAGGTTACTGTATGACGCTAGGCGCTGCAAATTCAGGCTCTAACCATAGCCAATCCTCTGGTAATGACAGAGCTGCGCTTGAAGGTATGCTCAAAGGATATCCGATTGAGCAACTCGTCGAAGAAGTCCTCATTGCGTGGGATGAATTAGGACGACGGAATGAAGAAGTTGTTACAATCAAACAACGTCTCCGTGTTCTAGAACTCGATCTTGCTGAACGAGAAGATGAAGTCGCTCCTGAGATTCAACGCTTGCATCAAGCAGACGAGCAATTGAAGGTATCAGATGCTCGAATCGTCCATCTTGAACGATTGCTCAATGATAGTCGTGCAGAACTTGATGCTCAAGCATCATCACTTTCCAAGGAACAACAAGATTCGCTCCATGAAGAAGTCGCTCAACTGCGAGACCTCAGTGTGTCTCAAGATGATGTAATTTCTGAGATGGAAGGACGTATGGGATTGATGGTCGATGCTCTTGAAAAAGCAGCAGATGCTGGACTCACATCTGTCACAGCAGACGAAGTTCGATCACTCAAGAACAAACTTGACGAACAAACTGCGCATTACGAAGCGGAAGTTGCTGCAAATAATGCTCTTGAAGAAGAACGACAGCGATTGAGAGATATTGCCGATCGGATGCGGGGACTGCTCGATGCTCGAGACCAACGATTAGCAGATCTTGAAGAACAACTTGAGCGAGTTATGCAGGGACCACGTTCTGTATCTGCGGAACACGATTATTTGGTTGAGCAAATTGAGGAGATGAAGCGAAGGCTCCTTGAAAGAAACCGTGAATATGAATCTCTAAGACGTCGTGAACGCAGACTTCACACAGATGTCTTTGAGCGCGATGAACGCATCCAACAAATGTCGCTCACAATTACTGATCTTGAAGCAGCATTAACAGACCGTGTTGCTGAGATAAGAGAATTAGAGTCACAAAATCAAGTTGCTATGCAAGAAGTTGACAGTGTTCGCAGAGGCGAGCGCACTCGAGAAGTTGTGGGACGTGTCTTTGCAGATTCGCTTTCATTGGTTCGTGGCCATGATGCTCGTGAAGCCAAGAGAGAAGCATATGCAAACTCTCCTGATGTAAAGCGAACGCTTTCGACACCATCTCCTGATGATATGCAACACCTCGCAGAGGGGGGTCGTGTTCATCTCGATGTTGCTGAAGGCGAACTTCCGAGGGGAATAGATGTCGATGAAGCAAGGCCTCCATCACCAGGTGGAAGCGGCGATCCTGTTCTCTACGACGATGAGTCAGAGAACGCTGATGAGTGAGTGAAGTTGCTCCCTCAGACTCTCGAGTGAATCGTGTTCTTCGGTAATTGTTCCTGTAACAATGTAATCTGCACCAGCATTTGCTGCAGCTAAGAGTTGTTCTGAAGTTCGAATTCCTCCACCAACAATGAGTGTGCACTTGCTTGAAGCTTTAGCAGCCTGAATAAGTTCGACATGGACAGGGCTTGATGCGCCTGAACCTGCTTCGAGATAGATTGTTGAGAACCCATACATTTCAGCCGTTTTACAATATGCAGATACTACCTTCAAGTCATTTGATTGAATGAGTTCTGCATCCCCTACTTCTCCCACCTTCCCGCCTGGAGCGCATACGATGTAACCGGTGGGAATGGGTTTGATCCCATACTGATCAATGAGTGGAGCGCCAGTAAGTTGCTCTTCGATTAAGAAGCGGCGAGAGCGACTATTCATGAGCATCATGAAGAGGATTCCGTCAGCACGACTTGACATTGCATGGGCCCCTCCTGGGAAAAGAATAACCGGCACGTTCCACATCTCTTCATTTGCATCAGGATGTTGGCTTGCAGCAAAGATTCGTAATTCTAAGGCTTCTTGAATGGCGTGACATGTTGCATGAACAAGGTCATTTCCGGTGTTGGTTGAACCCCCTACAAATATTGCTGAAGTACCGCATTCCACTGCAACTAACGCCCTGTTCGCTGCTACTTCTGGAGACTGTTTATCTGGATCAATAAGCGTAATATGGTTTGTTTTCCCATTTTGAGAGGGGAGCATAGGCGATT
>JABGWN010000268.1 GCA_018645535.1 Methanobacteriota archaeon | reverse complement strand
TCCTTGTAGAACAAAGGTGTGAATTCGATCATTCGCCCATTGATGCCCAAGGGCGAGTGATTCCACCACAATCAGAGGTACATTTGCCTCATTCGCAAGATCAATGGCGTGGTCCAAACCGTGGTTCCATCGAGAGCGGCGGGCGCTGGTCATCCAGTAAACGACGTGGGACCCTTCTCGGTTAATTGGTATTGAATTTGCTACAATTCGTTCTGTGTCAATCATGCGCCGACCTCCTTGGAGAGAGAAGTTCTTGCATCACTGAAGACGACATGGTAAGGTCGTTGGGATTCTTCAGACAAATCCACGATTGGAAGTTTTTGGCCAGACACAGCGACCTCAGCAAAAGAGCGGAGTGTGGGTGAGATCCATTCAAGTTGTGAAAACATCTCTTGACTAACGAATTTAGCTTGGGTTATTTCCTCTTGTTGTATTAACAAAGTATCGCTTTGAACGGTAACAGAATAGCACAAGAATAATCCTACGTTGTCCGAGGTTTTAGTAGAACGAAAACCGATGAAACCTTCGACAGTACCGTCCAAGCCAGTCTCTTCTTTGAGTTCCCTAAGAACTGCGTTTTCAATCGATTCGTCTGGGTCTACGTATCCCTTGGGCAGGCCCCACTTTCCTTCGTAGGGTCCTCTGGCTTCTTGCACCAGTAAAACATGGTTGTTCCGGACTACAGCAGCAGCCACACCAACATCAAAACCCATGCGAATCACGCTCTTTGTTGATACACACAGTATATGAAGGACCGTTTATTGAAAACTCACAACTCATGATAGGTTGAGAACATTCCTTTATACCTACTACGCCAATCTTGGTGTTATGTCCAACAACGAAGTAGAACAATATACGGCGGTTCCAGCAGATGCTAAACTTCCTACCAAATACGGAGAATTCAGAATTCGCTCTTACATAGATCCTCGAGACGGATCAGAACACGCTGCCATCTATGTAGGTGACATGGATACCCAACAGCCACCTCTCGTTCGCGTTCACTCAGAATGCCTCACCGGCGACGCTCTGGGAAGCCTACGCTGCGATTGCGGTCCACAACTGCAGAGAGCACTAAAGACAATCCAAGAAGAAGGAAGAGGAATTGTACTCTATCTCCGTCAGGAAGGTAGAGGCATTGGCCTGTTTGCTAAGATGCAAGCATACAACCTACAAGACAGGGGCCTCGACACACTCGATGCGAATCTAGCTCTAAATCTCCCTGGCGATGCTAGAGATTATACCATCGCAGCGAACATTCTGAAGGACATCGGGCACGACACTGTTCGTCTCATGACCAACAACCCCGATAAAGTGGCTCAACTTGAGCAGCACAATATCACCGTCCAGCAGAGAGTCGAGCACAAAGCTGGAATCTGCAGTGAAAACAAAGAATACCTTCGGACGAAAGCCCAAAGAATGGGTCACATTCTTAGAATTCAGGAGTGATCCTGGTGGCAGAAGTTATTTTGACAGCGGACAGGCTGACCCTAAATGAGGCAACTAAAGTGAGCAAAGACTTGGTCGGGGAAATCGCCCCCGAATTTCTACTAATTGACGATGAGGGCAACGAATTTGATAGCCGAAGCTTGGAAGGAGAATGGAGAATTCTCTTCTTTTATGCAAAAGACGGCTCACCCACATGCAAGCGTGGCTGTTTGACGTTCAAGGAACAACACGATCTCTTCGCTTCAGCGGGATGTAAAGTCGTTGGAATTGGAGAAGGTACTGTTGAGTCCCACTCGAAGTTCAAGAAAAGTCTAGGGGGACTTCCGTTCCCTCTCCTATCTGACCAAGACAGGGCTGTCGCAAACCAATTCCTAGTGCCAGTACATTTGGGAATGTTCCCTGCTAAATCGAGTTTCTTGATCGGTCCTGACAACCGTATTCGCCACGTCTATGATTGGCTCTTCCGCCCACGACGCCACGTTGCTCGAATCCTCAAGCACCTCTCGCCAGTAACTGGAGGAGATTCTTGATGTGGGAACAACTCCTCAATGAAGCTGGTCTGACCGACCGTGAAGTCCGTTCAATAATGGTTCTTGGAAACAATCCAAACATGAGAGCAAGCGAACTTGCAAAAGAACTGCAGACGACACGTCTCGATGCATACAACAGCTTATCCAGACTACAAGAAATGGGTATCGTTACAGCAACAGCTGACAGACCCATGCTTTTCTCAAGTCTTCGTGTTGATGAAGCACTGCAGCACATCATAGAAATGCGCCGGAGACAACTCGACAACCTCCAGGAAGGTTTCGATGAAGTCGCAAAAGGCATTACTGAGAACAACGCATCCTTCGAAGCAAGTCGTCGCCAGAGAGACGAGCCAAGATTCGCAGTATTGAAGGAGCGAAGTCACATTTACAAGCGTCTAGAGAAGATGGCCAATGATGCAGAAGAACGCCTCGTCCTCCTTCTGGGACGATACGGGATTCTCCACCTCTGTCGAAGTGAAGCACTCGATTCGATCAACACAGCGGCTCAAAAGGGCGTCGTTGTCCAGGTTATTGCGCAACTTGACCGTCGAACCACACGGTTCTTCGAGAAGTTGCATGACTCAATCGAAATCAAGCATTCAGACGATCTTGATTCCCAAGGTTTCCTTCAAGACTGCACACACGTTGTACAATTCTTGAACATTGAAGAAAATCCTGTAGGTCGCGGTAAAGAAGATGCTGCCCTTGTTATTGAAAGTCAACCATTTGCCAAGGCTCAAGAAAACCTCATCGACACCATTTGGGAAGATGCGGTACAATTTGCTACTGCGGAAGCACGATTTACCAAAGGACGAATTCACGATCCTTTGCGATTAACTATCGGAGAAGGTTCTTTCCTCGATTCCTTGGTCGGGGCTCTCGGAGTCAACGACCTTCCAGAACACGATACACCGTTCGATCCAGAAGCGTTCATGGCTGCTGGAAAAGAAGTTAATCAAGCACGTCAGGAACTAACCAAAGGACGTCTTTCGAATCTGAAAATCCTTGGTATCGACCTATCACGGATGCTTCGACAAGTAGGGAACAGAGTTGGCCATGAACTGGCATTCTCCCTACGTTCGATTGAAAACCATGTAGAATTCCTCGATGAAATGATGGATTGGTGGGAATATGCAGGACTCGGTCGTCTCGAATATGGAATCGATCCGGTCTTCCACGTACAAGTCGGACTCGATCACCCTCCAAGCGATGACCCTGATGTATTACCAATGTGGGAGCTCGATGACGGAATTATCGAAGGCGCACTCATGACTCGCTTCCCACGTGATGGACAAGTGTCCATACGTCGCTTTGATGGAACTGGTGAATCTGATGATTTGTGGCGTTACCACATCATCATGAACAATGAAGAAGAACCAGCAGAATCTACAGCGTGATTACCTTGGACGTCAACGCAACCACATGTGTTGTCATATTTGCATACATCACTCTTGCATGGCTTCGAACAGTCTCGAGTGGTAAAGTAAGTGTGATGGACGTATTATGGGGGTTCGGTTTTGTCATTATTGCTTGGTCAAGGGCTCTCCAACTAAACTCATTCAATGCAATAACTTTGCTTACATTGACGGCCGTTAGTATCTGGGGAATACGCTTGGGAGTTGTCCTCCACCAGCGTACAAAGAATCGTGGTGAAGATCCTCGATATGTTCGCATGATGGAATCTGCTGGGAAAAATTGGTGGTGGATAAGTTTCCTCCAAGTGTTTCTCTTACAAGGCATCCTTCTTGTCCTCATTGCGCTTCCGATCCTGTCCTTAATTTCTGAAGGTAATATCGACAGTTCACTATCAACAAACCAAATTATTGGAACTGCTTTACTAATTGCAACCTATTGTATAGGAATGATAATCGAGCACAGAGGAGATATCGAACTTAGAGAATTCAAAAAGACTAGCGGCCCTGGGCAACTAAAAACTGATGGGATTTTCTCCATCACCCGCCATCCGAATCATTTGGGAGAAGCCATCATCTGGTGGTCAATCGGTGGATTTGCTGTTTTGGTCGGAGGAATCGCTTCATCTTGGGCCTTAATTGGGCCACTTATTCTCACACTCCTCTTACGATATGTTAGCGGAGTCGCTATGTCAGAAGTCGATTTGAAAGACAGGAATGGATATCAAGAGTGGGTTGAATCTACTCCTGCCATGTTTGCAAATCCAATCAAAGTCCTGTTGAGGAAAAACGGCGATTGATAAACTAAAGGAGGATTTTCTAACTATGCGCCTCGTTACATTTGCCCGTTTTATCCGCATGATAACAAAAAAAGGACCTGCAGATTTAGACAAAATCCAGAAAATGGGTTTACTCGCCGTGAAACTCACTCAAATCTTCGCACTTCGTCCTGACCTACTTTCTGAGGAAAAGTGTAAGCAACTCCAATCCTTGTATCAGCGGGCAAATTCGATACCTCGCGAAGACTCGATGAAACTCATTCATGATCGTGCACCTGAAGGATTCCTTGATGCTTTTACTTCGTTTGAAGAAGAGCCTTTTGCGGCAGCTAGTATCGGGCAAGTTCACAAAGGAGTCCTCAATGATGGGACAAATGTCGTTGTAAAGATTATCAAAGCGGATTTTGAAAAGTCTTTCAGAAAAGACGTCATAAGAATGAAGCGATGGCTTCGAATTGGTCTTTTCCTCAATCCAAGATTGAGAAAGGTCGGCAATCCAGTAGGCCTTCTTCAGCACGTTGAGGATTACACGTTGAAGGAACTTGACCTACGCAACGAAATAGAAGGCGCTGAACTTTTGCAACAAAAGGCCAAAGAAGTCGAGGATAAATTCCCAATGCCGTTGTTGTCCTTCCCACGCGTTTGGCCAGAACTTTCTAACGAACATATTCTCGTCATGGAACACATCGAATCTCCGACTCT
>JABGWN010000267.1 GCA_018645535.1 Methanobacteriota archaeon | reverse complement strand
TGATGACCTTGAAGATGGTTGCATGTTGATTGCTGGAAATTCCACGTTCGATCGTTTTGGTTGCCTCGATTCTGATGGCGATGGTTACTCGGACAGCGATGCTTTGTGGAATATGTCAAGCGGTTCAGATGCATTCCCATTTGAAGCAACGCAGAATGCAGATCAGGACAACGATGGGTTTGGAGACAACCCTACTGGATTCGAAGCTGATGATTGCCCAACAACCCAAGGTGGTTCATTTAGAGACACATTTGGTTGTGCCGATGAAGATAATGATGGTATGTCTGATCTCAACGATGATTTCCTCGGTGAATCAACACAATGGACTGATTCAGATTCGGATGGATTTGGTGATGAGGAAAACGGAACCCAAGGAGATTTCTGTCCTCTGGAATTAGGAACCTCGACCATCGATGTCTTTGGTTGTGTAGACACTGATTCTGATGGCTACTCAGATATTAATGACGTCTGGCCAAACGATGCATCCCAATGGTATGATGATGACATGGATGGATTTGGTGATGAGAATTCAGGCACTGCTCCAGACCAATGTCCTGACGAATATGGTACAGCTTCTCTTGGAACCCTGCAAGGATGTCCAGACACCGATGGTGATGGCTATGCAGATTCTGAGGATGCATTCCCATTGCAAGATTCACAATACATCGATACTGATGGTGATGGCTGGGGTAATAACGAAACATCCGGTGCACACAAGCCAGATCATTGGCCAAATGATCCGAGTCGTAATGCTGGAGAAGCAACACTTGAGTGTTCCCCTGATCGAATAACCATTGATTCAGTCACTGGCTCCAATTTCGTGTTCACATGCACAGTTAGCACCTCTATGAGTGATGGATTCACAGCGCGTATTGATTGGCAATCATCGAGTAACGTAAACGCAGAAACCAGTTCTCAATTGATGATTTTTAATGCGGATTCTGATTCGTTTCAACAGAAAATATTCACTGGTCAAGCTCTTTCAGAAGGGACATATGATCTCATCTTGACCGTCACAGAACCAGGAGCAGATGTTGCTATGGATACTGTTTCAATTCGATTGAATGTGTATAACAGTTCGGCTTCATCTGAAGTTGAAGATGAATTCGGATGGGATACTATTCTGGATTCTACGCTCTTCCAAGTGTTTGCAGCGATGATCGTCTTTGTGTTCTTGTTTGGAATGCTCATCATTCGTGGTAAAGCTCGACAAGTAAAGGATGATGAACAGCGTAAATCACAAGCGGCTCAAGTTTTGTACAACCGTATGATGTCGGACCAAGATGCTGTTCAACAAAGAAGAGTTGAGTTAGGTTATGATGCAACTCCGCTTCCTCCTGAAGTGAAGTGAACCGATTTGACCGATGCGCTCAAAGAGGAGAGATTGTTCGCAAGGATTACCACAGTGCGGATATGGTGAAGTGGTTATCATCTGAGGTTTCCAACCTTATGTCGTGGGTTCGACTCCCGCTATCCGCACCTCCACTGACAAAGCCTATGAGTGAATTGCGAACAGCGTTAACTATGCAGACGCTGAAAGCATCCAAAGGTCTCTTCTTAGTCTTGATAATGCTTCTTGCTTCTTTGTCAGGATGCTTTGGTGAAGAAGAAGCAGAAGGTCAACCAATTGTTTCGTCTATCTTTCAAATCGATTTTACTCCTCCAGAAGATGTAACACTCCGAACTGGTGAGTGGCATGAGTTCATCTTGGAAGGGAACGGTCGTTCACTTTCTGTCCCAACAGGAGTTATGCTCTTCGTTAACGGCTCAGTCCTTCCTAATGGATACGTCACAGTCACTGGCGATCAAATTAATGGCAAATTCCTCCTCACACCCTACGTCGAAGAGGCTACACTCACAATCGTACATCCTGATGGCACTGGTGAAGCACTGGAGATGCCGATTACAAACGGAACTCCAATCGTAAATGGTGAGGAATGGCTTGACAAAATGGAATTTATAACAAGTGTTTGTACGGACTCAACCCAGTGTGGAGCATACATCAATCGCTGGATGGGGACTCCAAATCCAGCATTCGAGCGTGCTGCTTCTTTCTTCCAAGGTCATTTTGAAGGACTTGGCTACGAGACTCACATTCTACGGGTAACAGATCATGGGAATGTACTCGAACCTGAAAGTTTGAACGTCATTGCTTGGAAAGAGGGCCGTGATGACTCTTGTGTGCAAGGAATGGGTGCGCACATGGACATTGCACCACCCGGTGGACCTCCTGGCGGTGGAACTTATGAGGGAGCTTACGATAACACTGGAGGAACAGTCAGTATGATGCTTTTCGCTAAGGCGTTCGTCGAGATTGAAGTCCAATGCGACACATTCCTCGCTCTTTGGTCCTCTGAAGAAGAAGGACTACGTGGATCAAGTGCTTTTGCAAACAACGAGTGCGATTACTGCTTACCTACAGACAAGGAACTTCGTTTCTACATCAATATGGACATGATGGGAATATCATACCCTGCAATAAAGCCAACCGGAGAACCTTACCCATACCATGCATGGTCTGGACCAGATATTGATCCAGAAGTTCAGGATGTTGAAATTACGAGTGTTCTCGACCATGTTCACAGAGATATCCTTGGAGCACCGATGGACATGAGAATTGAGGGCACCTATGGAGCTGGCTGTGACCAACATTGGCCTGAACATGAAGACCTTGTGATGGATGTCCATGAAGATACATTTGGTCGCTCAGACCACGTTACTTTCAGAGACCTTGGAGCACAAACAATCTTCCACCTAGGAGCATATGATTCGGATTACAGTGCGTATCACTCACCAGATGATACACTTGACAACATGATCGAAGTTGTTGGTGGCGAAGAGGAACTCAAGAAGAGTATGGAATTCGTAATGTGGGCTGCAATGCTTGAATTTATGATTGCAGACCAAACACCTGAAGTGCGTAACGTCAATGCTTGATTTTTAGAACGACGTTTTTTCAACCCCAAGTCGTTGCTTAGCATATGGAGGATGGAGCGAAAGAGACGCTTACCCTCTACCAAAGAGTCCTCCAATCACCATTCCTTCATCCGATTGCACTCATACTTGGCGCAGTTATTGCATTGTCTGAATCGATTTACCTCCTCCTGTTAGGAGAACCAGTTCAAAATGCGATTTGGCCACAAGCAATACGAACATTAGCATGGTCATTCTTTCTTCGCCAGCATGTTGCTACAATTGCGATATTCTCTGCACTAATTCTTGCAGCAAGCGTTTGGGCTGCTCTTCGTAAACAGAGAGGTAGTGATTTACATCCACTCTCGGTTATAGGTCTCATGTGTTTGATCGGGGCTGTTTTAGCCTCTTGGATTATTTTCTTACTCATGGATATCAGATATATCCGTGGTGCTTTTTTGCTTCTGCCAACAATATACGGTGTTCTTCTCTTAGCATCTGCTATTGCTGTGCGAGGAGCACCTCATCTACCTAAACGGGAACAAAACAAAACAGAAAAAACATACACATTCCTTCACTTATGTACAATCTTCTTTGCCGCTTGGCTTGTCATGCCAGGCATACCTGCTCTGATTGGAATAGCGCCTTCGCCACCAGATGCACCTACAATGGGATACGGCGCACAGGCTGGTCCGTTCGATTCTGTTCGCGCTCAATATCTCTATCCAATTCCTGAACTCGTCTCTGACATCCAAGGACCAACTGAAGAAGATATTGATTTCTCGGTTTACCTCTATCTCCCCCAACTTCCTGGCGACCCTGGAATTGAAGGTGTGCCATTAGCGATTCTATTGCATGCTTTCAAGAACCCATCTGTCGATTCTTATACTGACTGGATTGATCATTTGGTTGGGAAAGGTATGGTCGTAGCCTATATTCAATATCCAACGGATGTCCGTCCCGATGAGGCTGATACGTTCACACTCGTAGAAGAAGATGGAATGTCGAATTGGCCTCACCATGTACCTCGAATGCATGCCCTCCAATCTGCTATCGATTTACTTCAAGAACGAATTGACGACACAACAAGGGATGAGTTTGTCAATCAAACGTTAGGTGATCTAAAAATTCTCACGCAGCATTTGTGGATAGGTGGCCACAGTTTAGGAGGCGCATATTCCTTACAGGTTTTGCAAATGGCTCAGGATAAACAATGGGGAAATCAAACACTCGTTGTTAATACAGAAATGGCTGCAGCAAGGCCTGTACAGGAAGGTTGGTTGCCAAATTACACCAACCTACCCGAAAATACTCTTGTCCATCTTGTGGTGGCTGAAGATGATATGACCGTAGGCCAATGCGATAGTGTACATCACATCGATTTGTTTAGCGAGGTGGATGAGAACCACACATTGGTGATATACATACCAAGCGATCGTTATGGATTCCCACGCCTAGTTGCAACTCATTACCTTCCTGCGAATGAAGCCCATGATACACTAGCTGATTGGGCGTTTTATCGTAGAATCGATGCACAGGCAGATTGGGTTGTTGCCCATAGTCGCGGTGATCTAAACACTGCCGACTTCGCTTATGCAAATCTCGTGGATACACCAATGCTCTCCAATATGGGGAAATGGTCTGACGGAACGCCCGTATTACCACTTCAAGTCTATTCTAACCCATCAGAAAGTGGTCTATTTGCTTCATGTTTCTGAACAATTGTTTAACGGTAAGAAGCGAGGTCGGTAACTATGGGAGAGAATGAAAGCGACCGTAAATCTCTCATCAAATTGATTTCTACATCGACAGTAATCGCATCGATGTGTTGTCTGCCAAGCGTCATACTGGTCATGTTTGGGCTCGCAAGTGTAAGCAGTGCAGCAGCGCTCTCCGACACATTGTATTGGGGAACTGGAAGTTACTGGTGGTTCAGGCCGACAATGTTAGGATTAGCAAGTCTCTTCGTCATCATCGGTCTTGTAATGTATTTTAGAAATCGTGGAATTTGTACGGTTGATGATGTAAAGCGTCAAAGGAGAAAGGTCGTGAACACTTCTCTTCTCGTAATCGGGTTTGCATATTTTTGGTATTTAATGTTCAATTATGTAATTCTCACAGAGATCGGAATTCTGTTCGGTCTAGAGTGGGAATCAAGTCGATTCTGGACGAAGTGAATCAAGAATTGTTACGGGTTGTTGAACATCCAACTCCCCACGATTCTCCAGATCCCATTGCCTTCCTTGTCGCTTCAAGAAGAGCCTCCTCTGGAGAGCGGATTGGAGCAATATCTTCACCATAAGCAAGCATGACTTTGTGCGTCGTGTGAGAGTAATTCTTCAATTGAATTTTTGAATTTCCAATTGCAATTCTACTATCCAAACCTCCAATTGGAATTTCAATTTCTCGCGGGTTAAAATGCATCCCCATTCGAAGTGCTTTCTGAATCGCTTCCTTTCCAGTCCATGCTAATAATGGGTCAAGTATTCCATCTTTCAATCGAGTTAATTCTTCCCCTTTCGCCATCATATCGAATACTGCGGGTTTTGGGGGTCGATTCAAAGGTTCAGCATCGAGACCTATCGTCCAACCTTCATCGATAAGAGCAACGCAAGCAAGCCCATCACTATGAGAGATGGATATACTTGGCAAAACCCACTGAATCCACATACCATGAATGACTTTGAGATATGGAGCTCGTTCCTCTGTTCTTGAGATCATGAGTGCTGAAATATCATTAAGACCCCATTCAACTAATGCTTGTTCTAACAACCAACGGGCACTGAAGTGCTCATCCTTTCTTTTGTCGGTCTTGAATGTACGAATCTCATCCCAATCAATCAGTGTAAGCGTGGTGGGATCAATCGGACGAATACGACAAGTCGCAACCAGTAACCGAATATTGTGTCCCGTTTCGATGAAATCGAATTCGGCTTTCAATACATCACCCTCAGCGGTCGAGAGTGAACTTTTGATCCTCAGGAACTGGAGCCATTGCCTTCAAACGTAGGCCTTTCAATGCAACAACTGGAGCGTCATCATCACCAATAATCAATACATCATGGACAGTAACTCCTGCATCTTCAACATGGGTACGCACTGAACGTAATCGCAACTTTTCATCTTTCTCAGGAACACGCAGCATGGTCGACCAATCGATTCCAACAGGTAAACTACTGAAACCTTCAGATTCCATTGCGACGAGACCTGCATTCTGGAAGCCTGCTTCGATAAGCATCGGTAACGCTTCCAATAGAACATCTTCTCCATCTCGCTCCAAAGCAAATTGATCTGTTGCTGGGAGTTGATGTCGCATCAACGCAATCCCATCGACGCCTGGCTGGTTTGAATCACCCACACCTCGTAAAACTCCACCATGTGATTGGAATCGAGGCCCATGGAAATATCTGAGATAGATGAATGAAGCATGATGTTCAAGTCGTCCTTGGGGGGGAATTCCTATCGATGGAAGTGCTGTTATTTCGCTTTCCAAGAAACTACTCAAATCCTCAGATTTCGTTACAAGTCGAACTGTTGCTTGATGATGTTCACGCTCACCAAAGACCACACCGTCTGAATTGGTTAGATCTGATACAAGTTTACAGGAGACCCACATTACATTTCCTTCCGAACGAGCAACTTCAGTAAGAACTCGAACAATCATTGAGTTTTTCATCACCTTAACAGGTAGGCCGAACTTGACGTTCTCAAATCCAGCAAGACATGTATGTGGACAAAGAAGTAAAGCATTCTCTGCAAACATTTCCAATGCCATAACACCAGGATGGTAAGGTACACCATCGATGGCGTGATCTGATAGGAACGGATGGTCGGCTACAGAAAGCGTACTTTGAGTCATCATTGAATTCTCTTCATCGACAGATAGAACCTTGTCAATGAAAGGGAAACGGGAAGGATCTGCCATCAGAGATGCCATGTCCCCAGACAACATCAGTGGAGCTTCTCTGAAGGAATTGAATCTGTCCATAAGGCCAAGTGAACCGCAAGCAATGACTCGACGCTTACCGCCACGTAGAGCTTCTCCTACGAAGATGTCAACACCAATTTCAACAGGTAATGTTTCAATTCCAGCTTCTTCAAAGACTGCTTCAATGGAACCTCGAGTTGCCATTCCAACATCTCTCCAACCTGTCCATCCAATAGCGACTGCGCGACAGTCCCCTTTAGCAGTAAGTCGTGCCATTTCTGCATCGAGTATTGAGTTCGCGGCCGCATAGTCAGTTTGACCGCCATTGCCAAATCGTCCAGCAACAGAAGTGAAACAACTAGCGAATCTCAAAGTTCCATTTGATGATGCAACTGCACCAACTAAGGCTGCCCAGCCATCGATTTTAACTCGAACAACATTGTCAAACGTGTCCCACGTTTTGTCGCCAACAAGCTTGGAGTCTTCAAGACCAGCACCGTGTATAAGACCAGTGATTGGTTGTGAGAGAGATGCGCCAAGAGTTCGCAACCCCTCCATATCAGTAACGTCAATCGAATGATAGAATGCCCTGTTCCCAGTAGCTTCAATTTCTGAAAGTGTTTGATAAACGTCTCTACTGCGAGTAAACTTCTGCCATGCACGGTTCCATTCAACCATCGTAACCTTATCAGATTCAGAGGCATCGATTAATCGTTGACGTAGGGCCATTTTCTCATTCGTCAGTTTTTCTTCAGACCAATCCAACCATTCCGATGTTTGTTCGATAAGAACGGAGCGACCAAGCAAATGGAATGTTGCACCTGATTGTTCACTTGCCTTTGCAACAC
>JABGWN010000266.1 GCA_018645535.1 Methanobacteriota archaeon | reverse complement strand
TTGGGCGAATTCCTGTTGTTCTCATCCACTTGCAAGTGCAGAGGAGATGGATGAAGAGAATTCAATGGGTGTGAAGATTGCTGCAGTTCGTAAACTCGAACAAGAATTAGGAATTAATCCTAATTCAGTCCCCCTTGAAAATTTCCATTTCATAACCAAAATGAAGTACAGTGCTCGTATGAATGCAGAATGGATTGAGCGTGAAATTGATCACATACTTATGATTCAGGCTGATGTAAAAGTACATCCTAATCCAAATGAGGTTGCAGAAGTTCGCTGGGTTGATGAGAAGGAACTAGAACAAATGCTCGTAGCAGAAGATTCTGATGATGTAATTGCTCCATGGTTCCGCTGTATTGCTGCAAGGGTCATGACAGAAGATTGGTGGAAGGCTATTGGCGATGGAGAAGCATGTGCGTCTCTTCGTGATGATTTGATTCATGATATGGGTGATGTAACCCATATGTTGCCTGGTGCGACCGGGGCAGACTTGGCAACAAGTTTGAAAGAAGTACGTCCATTCATAGAACGTCGAATTGTAGAAAGTCTGCAAGCATCACGTCATGATCGACTCGCAGCAGCCATGCTTCACTTGATTGAAGGTGGTGGCAAGAGAATGCGTGCAACACTTCCATGGCTCGTTGGAAGAGCAGTTGGTGACACTCATTCTGGTTTGCTTGATATCGGTGCTGCAATTGAAACGATACATAATTTTACGCTTGTTCATGATGATATTATGGATGATGATGAGATTCGTCGTGGCAGGAATGCAGTTCACGTAGAATATGATGTTCCAACTGCAATCAATGCGGGCGATGCAATGTTAGCTATTGCCTTTGAACGTCTTGTAATGTCTGCAAACATCGAATTACGAGACATTCCTTCTCTCGTAAATCGAATTGCTTGGATGGTTCGTCGGGTCTCTGAAGGACAACAACTGGACATCGAATTTGAAACGAGAGACAGAGTGATGGAAGAGGAATACTTGGAGATGATTGAAGGAAAAACTGCAGTTATGTTTCAAATTTGTTCTGAATTAGGGGCTCAAGTTGCTGGAGCAGATCAAGATGTTATCGATTGTATGTCTGAATGGGGTCTTTCTGTTGGCTTATGTTTCCAACTTATGGATGATTTAATTGATGTTCTTTCAGATTCCAAAACATTGGGTAAGCCAACTGGTTCTGATGTTGCTCAAGGGAAGCAAACTCTGATGGTAATCCATGCCTTAAATCAACCAGAAAGTGAAGTGAAGAGTAACTTACTAAACGTATTAGGGATGGGAGAGGAGGCGTCTTCTGAAATGATTCAACAAGGTGTGGAATCCCTGAAACAATTGGGTTCAATTGAATACGCTCGTGAAAAGGCCAACTACTATCATAAGAATGCTCATGCATGTCTCGATCGAATACCTGACGGACCGGCAATGCTTGCATTACGAGAGTTAACAGATCTTCAACTCAAGCGCTTGAGTTGATTTCCACCACTTCATCGATTTGGATAATTCCTTCTTGGATGACTTTAGCATACCAACGGGTTCTTTGGGGATTCAATTTGTGCGATAATTGTTTGAAGTCTCCATTCGTAAACGATTCTTGGATTGTTTTACATGGAGGGGCTGGAGTTGTTATCTCCAATTCAACATGAGTGAATTTCAATCGAATCCCAGGTTTTAGCGAGTCTTCATCAACATCAATGAGAAGGTTTTCTCCAGTCGTTCCACCACGTATGGGGTGTCCATCTTGCTGGAGGAATTGAAGAGTTTGATTTGATAGTATGCAGACTGCTCGTTTTGGACCACCGTGATGTTTTGTATCACGAATCCGTTCCCCATAGACTCCGTTTAGACGTACGTCTATTGAATCAACAGAAGGTTTTGGTACACCACCTTCCTCTGTGGCAAATATGCCGAGGACGGATCCAGTCAACATGCTCAATCAGAGTAGTAGGATTCTGAGTTAGGCTCAGGCTTCAATCCCTTACGAGTTCGAATTTGAGCTACAACCTTGTCGAATAATTGTGGTGGAAGCATTTCGAATCCAAGATTCTCTGTGTTCCATACCGCACGTCCTTGTGATGCTGCACGAATATCGTTGGAGAATCCGAACGTCTCAGCGATAGGAAGTACACCAATAACAGTTGTAACTTCGCCTTCACTCGGCATATCTTCGATGATTCCACGACGGTTGGTAACTTCACGAGTTACTTGACCGAGCCAGTCATTTGGTACTGAAACGAATGCCTTCTGCATTGGTTCTAGGATGATTGTCTTAGCACGCATCATTGCTCCCTTGAGTCCATTACGAACAGCAGGGATAGTTTGTGCAGGTCCTCTGTGAATTGCATCCTCGTGAAGTTTTGCGTCAGTGAGACGGACAAACATTCCTTGAACAGGTTCATCAGCAATTGGTCCCTTGACACATACTTCGTTGAATGCTTCAATGATCAATTCACGTGTTTCGTGAAGTCCTTGAATACCCTTTGTGTCATTGACTAGAACGTTGGTTCCATTGATAGCGTAAATCTTACGCATCAAATCTTTGTCCATGCCAAGAGTTCCGAATTTGTTTCCAACTTCCTTACCATCGTTAGGGCGAACTGTGCCTTCCTTGAATTCTCCAGAGCGTAGCGCTGCTACAACCTCAGGTGTTAGTGGTTCGACTTCAAAGAAGAAACGGTTGTGACGGTTAGGGGACTTACCTTCGAAGGCTCGTCCACGGTTACTTCCTTGGAGACCTTCTCTGTAAACAACAATTGGTGGGCTGACGCTTACCTTGATGTTTTGTTCCTCTTCGATTCTGTAAACAGTAATCTCAAGGTGAAGTTCTCCCATACCTGCTAACAATGCTTCCCCAGTTTCTTGGTTTGTTGTAACCTTTAGCGAAGCATCTGACTTTGCAAGTGAACGAAGTGCATCAATGAACTTTGGAAGGTCCTTCATGCTCTTTGGCTCAACAGCTACTGTGACAACAGGGTCCGAGTAGTGGCGAATTGCTTCGAATGGCGTGAAATCCTTGTCACGTGAGAGGGTTACACCAGCTGCTGCACTTCGAATTCCAGTCAATGCTGCAATGTTTCCAGCAACGACCTTTGGAACAGTAATTCTGTCTCCGCCGACCATCATGCTCACTTGTTGAACACGTTCTGGCTTTGAAGCACCGATAGCATAGACTGATTCACCCTGTGCAATCGAACCAGAATAGATACGTCCGACTGCGACTTCACCAGCGTGAGGATCCATCCAAATCTTGGTAATCATCATAGCAAGTTCTGCATCTGGGTCACAACTAACCATTGCCTTTCCAATTGTTGAGTCAAGATCACCGGTCCAGATATTAGGAATACGGTATGGTTGTGCTTGTACTGGACCTGGTAGTTTTGTAACCGCCATGTCAAGGAGAACTTCGTGGACTGGTGCTTTTTCAGCCAGTTCCTTTTGATTCTCATCATTACAGAATTGGAAAATATCAGTCATAGAAACTCCGGACTTCTTCATGTAAGGTATTGTAATTCCCCAGTTGTGGTAAGCACTGCCGAATGCGACAGTACCATCCATGACGCTGACTTGCCATGATTTCTTGAATTCTTCAGGAGCGAATTGCTTGATGAGTCGATTTACCTTGGTAATGGTCTCCTCGAATCTCTTGAGCATGTCTTCAGGAGTAACTTGCAATTCATTGATGAGGCGATCGACCTTGTTAATGAAAAGAACAGGCTTTACCTTTTCTTTCAATGCTTGACGAACAACAGTTTCGGTCTGAGGCATTGGGCCTTCTACAGCACAAGCCAAGATGAAACATCCGTCGACAGCACGCATAGCACGTGTTACGTCCCCACCAAAGTCGACGTGACCTGGTGTGTCAATGAGGTTGATGAGGTAATCTGTACCGTCTACGCCGTGTACCATAGAAGCAGATGCTGCGTTGATGGTAATTCCACGTGCAGATTCTTGTTCATCGAAGTCGAGAACGCGAGCTGCTCCAGCAAGGTCGCTTGACATCATACCTGCACCTGCAATGAGGTTGTCAGAGAGAGTTGTCTTTCCGTGATCAATGTGCGCAGCAATACATAGATTGCGAATTTGCGGTAAGATGTGCATGACTTCTGTAGCCTTTTTGATGTTGTCTTCCTTTCGTCCCATAGTGTCCACCTGTCTGGTTCAATTCGCCCACTTGAATGGGGTTCTTAAGTGAGTCGCAAAAGTTCCACGGAATTCTTCCGTGACCTTGTCGTCTTCATCGTGCGGAAGCAGCGATTCTCTCAACTTCTTCTCTCTTAGAAACTGCATATGATGTGGAGTCTCCTTCGGAAGCTTTGTTGAGTTCGTTGATAATACACTGCTTCAAGGTTCTCTTCGATTTGTGAGTTCCTTGTTGCGCACCCTTTGCAAGGTTCTTCAGAGCAACATCGAGTCGGCGTGAAGGTGAAGAGTCTACAGCCTTTGGTTGAGAAACTGCACCGAATTTAATTCGGGTGATTTCTTCCATTGGGGCTGCATGACAGATAGCATCGACGAAAACCTGTAATGGGTTTGTCTTACGTCGTTCTGCGATAGAATCGAGTGCAGATTCAAATGCCTTCATTGCACTTTGTTTCTTACCAGTGTAAGATCCAGTTCGCATGAGCTTGTTGATGTAGCGTTCTACGACGCTAAGTTTGGATTTTCCAAACCACATGTTTGCATGTCGTCCACCGGAGTGAGGTACACCGACTGTTGAGAGGTTGACATATGGTGCAAGTCCTGGATCGTTGCAGGTTACTTCAGCAGCATCCCACTTTCCGAAAACTAAAGTTCCGATTCCAGCGATAGGTCGTTCGTCTACTACGATTTCTTCTTCTGTCATCTTCAACACCTCAGCGTACAGGCTTCTCCTTTCGGCCACGGACCATTTCATCGAGTGAAAC
>JABGWN010000265.1 GCA_018645535.1 Methanobacteriota archaeon | reverse complement strand
TTGTCTCAAATGATCGAGTAACGCCCATTCGTCTTCTGTAATAACTTCATCATCCAAGGCTGCGATAAGAGCTGATTGGTAAGTCGAAACACTCCCCATAGGCATTTCCAGCAGAGACTCATCTTTATCGAACGGAGAACGCTCATCGCCTTTCGCAATGGAAATACACAAGGCAGTGTCGCTTGGCTGTACACCGAGGGCATGTGAGAGAACACGTAGTATCGATGCTTCATCATCAGTGACAATTGAATCTTCGAGGGCAGTTTCGACTAAGCGGAGATAAAGGCGGTTTCCAGGACTGTCTTCCAGCATAAAGGTAGGACAGAGGCGCAAGGTTTAGAATCTACCTACTGAAATACACTGTATTACGGTATGTATGACAAATGTAATACTTTATATGCCGCGTTATACTCCGAACATATAGGAGGGCAAGAAATGAGCAACCCAAGCACATTGACATCAATTCGACTTGATGCTGATACCATGCAAGGTTTGGACATGCTCGTTGGAGATGCGGGGTTGAACACTCGTTCCGATGTCATTCGTCTTGCAATCCAACAATTACTCCATGGCCAAGCACAATTGCCAGGCATGAAGAGTGTTCGAATTCCAATCGGCCGTATGATGGAGCAAAACTTAGCTGCATTGTACGAACTCTACGGTACTTCCCATGAACAGGCTGCATCAGAAGGCATGCACCTGTATATCAAGCAGAAGTTAGCTGAAGCCGAAACAGAACAAACAAAACTCCAACAAGTCGTTGATCAAACACGTGATGCGACCATGAAACGTAAGGAATACCACCAGTAAAAAAAGCGGTGAGAGCAGAGAGGGGATGGGAATGATTTGGCACGAAGAAGATAACACGCTTCCGAAGGCCTCCTTCAAGAATGTGCAAGGTCGGTCGAACTTGCATGGTCTAGCTAACTTACGTGTACGTGCCCGTCTTGCACAACTCGGCCTCCGTGGACCCCAACACCACGACCCCCACAACCTCCCGGATGACGGCCGGGGGGACAACGATTCCACGCCAGTCTCTTGACGGCAGGATCCCCACACGTGTCGTAGACCCCACTCTGCGACACAACTGATTCCAAATAGCGAAGGCTTTCGACCGAATCCTTTAGAGGGGTCGTCATTGTTCTAACATTATGAGTGAGGCGGAAAACCCAGTTCAAGGAGGTGAAATCCCTTACCTTGCTCATGAAAAAGCAAGACCTGGTCAACTTGAGATGATCGGTGACTGCCTCAGTGCCCTCAAAAGAAGAGGACATCATCTCGCCGCAGCGCCCACAGGCATTGGAAAAACTGCAGCAGCCTTGGCAGCGGCTATCGAGGCTGCGAGAACAAGTAATGGACCTCGAACTATATTCTTCCTTACATCTCGACAAAGTCAACATAAGATTGTCGTGGATACTGTCCGTAGGATAAATGCACGTCGACCACGAGAAGACAAAGTACGCCTTGTTGACATGGTTGGACAATCCAGCATGTGCGTCCAACCATTTGCTAATGAAGGACATGCACTCTTTTCCCTTCTTTGCAGCCAAGCTCGTTCAGAAAGATCATGCAAACCATTTACAACTCCAGCACCTGGATTAAGGCATCGAATTCTATCTGATCCACTCCATGTCGATGAACTCGTCCAGATGGCTAAAACGCATACTGAGCATGGTGTACCTACACTCACATGCCCATGGAAAGCAGCAAGAGAAGCTGTATCATCCACGGATGTTTTCGTTGGTGATTACAATCACCTCTTCGTTGATGCTGTAAGGGAAGCATCACTCAAGGCAATGGAGTTAGACCTTGCAAACATCATCGTCATTGTTGATGAAGCCCACAACCTCCCAGATAGAATACGTATGGGAATGCAGAGAAGATTCACTCCTACTGTTGTTAGAAATGCAACGTTTGAGTTGGAAGAATATGCTGGGACTGTAGCAGAAACTTCGGCCCGTATGGGTGGCGATGTTGCTGCACTAAATGCACAAATAGCCTCTTGGGCCCTAGAAGTGATGAAGAAACTCCGATCTCGAATGGGGGATTTCTTTAGAGATATCTTGAACGAACCTGCTGATTTTGAAGAGCGTAAAGTCGAATTCGATAAATTACAACGAATATTCCTCATGGCATGCGATGAAGTCGAAGGAAAGGTGGGTCAACAACAACTTGGTCAAGAACCGATAGAAACAGTGGATGCTCCATCAAGTGGAACAGATCGTCTGAAAATGTTGAGAGATGTTCTCTTTGATGTACAAATCAAACTTGAGACTGAAGATGAAAATCCCAACGTCGAAATCGATGCCCACCGGATTGCAAATCTCCTTGATGACCTTTTACGATTTGGAAAGACGACTGCATTGGTCTTTGTTCATGATACGAAAGGACGTGAAGGACGAATCACTTCGCATCTTCTTGACCCGGGACTTGTGAGTGGTCCTGTCTTACAAAATTGTGCGGGGAGTATACTGATGTCAGGTACGCTGTATCCTCCAAAGATGTATGCAGACTTGCTTGGTATCGGAAAAGAAAAGACAACGAAACAAGCTTATGAGTCTCCTTTCGCCAAGGAACGTCGTCCAATCATGGTTGCCAATGATGTGACAACTCGATACAAAGATCGTTCCTTCGATAATACACAACGTATACGCAATCACCTCCAAGCATTGTGCGATGGAACACCTGGTCACGTAGCGGTATTTGTCCCATCATACTCGATGCTCAATGAATACATTGGAGAGGGAGTATTCCGAGGAGTAACATTGAGAATGGAAGATCGAACATGGTCTAAGCAAGATGTCGATCAATTACTTGATGTCCTTGAGAATGCAAAAGCCTCAGGCCAAAGAATTCTACTCGCCGGTGTCTTTGGTGGGCGTTTGGCTGAAGGTATCGATTATCAGAATGGAGTTCTCGATGCTGTGGCTTGTATTGGTATTCCAAACCCCCCTCCTTCTATTCATCAAAAAGCCTTGAGAAGTTATGTCGAAGAAAGATTTGGCAGAGGAAATGCTTGGCGCTATACCTCGACTCAGCCTGCAATTAACTCGATTATGCAAGCGATGGGGCGTCCAATTCGGAGCATTGCTGATCGAGCCCTTATTCTTCTTCTGGACAAGAGAAACACTGACAGAATGTACATCGAATGTTATCCTGCTGATGTTCGTATGAATGCCACTAATGAACCTGAAACTACGAAATCCTTTGCACGACGATTCTTTTCAAGAGTCCAAAGACTACACGAAGGTTCATCATAAACAAGCGAGAGGGAAGAACATGAGCGACTGGAAACCATTGGACGTATCCGAAGAAGAACTCGAAGGGATTGGTAAGCGTGATTTTTCTTCAACTCCTGAACAACTTCACACACAATTTCAGACTTCTGCAACCCATTTACATGAAGTTCAATCAATGCACAAGCACGTCCTCGTACAAGCCGGAATGATTCCAGAAACACACATTGCAGAAGTTGAACCAAGTCAACGATTAGAGTGGGTATTACAAGAATTGCATGGTATGAGTAATCCTGATGGACTCACAGTACCTCTTCTTGGAGTTACACCTGAAGAACTAGAAGTTCAAATCAAGGAAGTCGGTTCAGAAACCCATGTTAAGATCA
>JABGWN010000041.1 GCA_018645535.1 Methanobacteriota archaeon | reverse complement strand
TGGTAAGCTGTTTGCCAAATCCACTAGGTCGTCCTTATTCTCTAACACCCTCAACTTTGCCTTTTCATGGTCCGCAATGTCAAGAAGTTGAATTTGAGCGATCATCATTGGTCCGTCATTGTTTGATGAAAAACCTCCGTGTACATGACAACGCTTGGCCATGTTCGAAGCAGCAGCGACAACGCTTGATTCTTCAAGACAGAATGGGACGACGTAGTGCTTTTCATCGATGATGAAGTTTGTTGCAACACCGACCGGAAGAGACATCGTTCCGATGACATTTTCAATCATTCGATCTGCTGCATTGTCGTCCAGTTCTCCGTTTTTCGCTAATGCAGCAATCTGTTCAGGAAGAAGATTGCAACTTTCCGCAATAAGTTGCCGCCTCTCACCGACAGACAGTTTGTAGAATCCTTTCAAGCGGCTGTTATTGACAGGCATGGTCTCTCTCCTCATGTAAAGCCAGATGTTCTTGAATCATCAACCAATCGGAACAAGTTAACGCGTTTAACGCTTTAATTAACGCGTTAAAAAAGCGTTAGAGTAGCGTTAATACGCCCTTATTCTGTATCATGGTTACTTGATTAACGTGTCTTAACAGGTCCCTCATTGCCTCAAATTCCATGAAAGGTCATATACCTGTTCGAAGTTGCTAGTACATGCATACTGGAACTGTTGATTTGCGCCTACCAAGTCTCAGAGAAGATCCATTTTCCCAAGGGCCTCTCTCAGCAAAAGATTCCAATCTTCTTGTTGGAAGACATTCATACTTTGAAGAGATGGAGAAGAATATCCAATTTAAATCTTCAAGAAGGATTCTGCTTGTAGGAGAATACGGTTCTGGGAAGACTTCATTTGTCAATTGTCTTGGTGGGAAGACAAATTTACACATTCATGTTGACCGAATCGACACAATTAATCCTGGTTTAGAGTTACTTAGGGATATTTATTCCCAAGTTGTTAATGCAACAGCACCAACAGATTACAAAAAGCTTGAGCGAGAACTTGCGGCTTCTCTTCATAGCAAGAGAAATTACCTGCCGTTAATCTCAGTTGATGCTGATATGGCCAATATTGCCTCCTTGGAGGCGTGCTTGCTTGCTTCTGTGCCCTTTTTTGAACGTTTATCTGCATTGATTGTTGTGGCCGTCAATCCAAATCAGAAGTCACTTCTTTCTGAACAAATCAGAGAACGTTTCGAAGTACGAATGATGGATGAACTGGATGCGGACAGTGTAAAGGCTCTCGTTGAACGCCGAATCGGGACGTACTCAAACGAACCCTATCAGATGACTACAGATGAGGCTGGAAAGGTATTGGCTGCGAGCAGAAACGGCCATCCAGGGTCAATTATCAAAGTTCTTCGATCAGTAATCGATGGGCAGACGTTGCCTGAATTACCTCAAAGTTCGATTTTAGAAAGTACGATCAAAGAACAAAACCCTCCATCGGCCCCCCAAGAAATGGATATGAGCATCTTCAATCAAGAAGATGAACTGCTTGATGAACTTGACCCATTAGAAATCCCAGACTTAGAAGGAGAAACAGTTGTTGGAGGTACTGAAGAATGGGAAGACGGGCCAGGTATGTCAGGGACAATGGGCTTTGATCTCAATCTTGAATCACTGGAAGAACCAATTGCCGAGGAAAAGAAAGAGGAACCCGTTGAGGATACATACGTGACTGAAGACAGTCTCCACCCAGTAGGTATCTTCGGTGGCCTTAGGGGTCGTTGGAAACAGACCAGCCAATCGATAAATGAAGCAGAAGAACCAGAAGGTGAGTATCAACAACTCGATGGTGCTAATTCTTTGTGGGTGAGCAAAGACTCACTTACGTCACAGGAAGATTTGAAAGAGGATATTTTTGATTCTGGAGACACCGAAGAACCCCAAGGACCCATACTTGATTCATTCGAGTCTGAATACCAACAGATGGTTGAAGAGAACACTCTTCAGCCAAACGAATCGATGTTGAAAACACTTACAGATTTGCTTTCAAAACTTATTCCACCTTCTGGAGATAATACGGTTTCCAACAAGCTTGCTGAAAGCCTACAAACTCTTTCTCGACCGAAAATAGGAGGTAAAGCAGAGCACCCCCTTAAAGTCCAGGTTTTGACATCACTCACGAATGCTGAAACGATTGTGGTTTCAATCGCTCAACAACGAATGATATCTCCTTCTGACAAACAACTGTTGGAGAAATTGAACATTAAACGAGCAAGACTATCGCAAATTTGCAACCGATTGCACAAAGCAGGCATTCTTGATGTAAGGATGGTGGGTCGATCTCGAATGTTTGGTCTTACTCGAACAGCACTTGCGCAAATGATGGCATGGGGCCTCGTAGGAGGTGATGTGTGATGTCTT
>JABGWN010000002.1 GCA_018645535.1 Methanobacteriota archaeon | reverse complement strand
TCAAAGAGAAGTCCTCCTTAGTCCCATCATGGAATCTCCTTCAAGGGTATATGTGCCCAGTGCAACTGAAGTGGATGGAACTGCCATCGGCATGGGATGTTTCAGCACCGAAGAAATAGCATGGCAGGTTCTCAAAACATTCCTTGGAAAAAGTGAACAGATGAGCCTTACTGAAGCAAGTGTTGTAGCATGGGATGTTGATGTCCTGGGTGAAGATGGAATGACTATTTTGTCATCTCTTGAAGGAAAAATTTGTCCTGTATGCCAACGAAGAACGTTTTGGGTGGATTTGGAACACCTCTCCGCTTTATGTTACGGTTCAAGTTGTTCGGCTTGGATTGAACAGAGTACTGTTGATCCCGAAATCGTCGACTGTGGCTGGCCTCCTCTTCGATTCCTCAAACAAGTAAGGGATATCGAAGAAGCCTACAATGAATTGAGAACGATTGGTTCTGATGTGGCAGCATCTATGGAGGAAACTAATGATGTTATTACTCAACAATTGTATCAATCGACCTTGAATGATGGTCAATAATCACATTTGCTCGATAGGAGAGATTCCTAACCCTTGCAAACCAGTTCGCAACAAACTACGGCCAAGTTCACTGATTTCGTAAAAGAACCCATCAACTAAATTGTCGTTGAGTACGTGACAATCTCGGTAAAAACCATTGTAAGCATTTGCTAATTCAAGCATATGTAATGCAAATATGTGCGTTTTTTGTTGTTCAACTGCATGCTCCAACACATCGTTATGACAACACATGAGACGCATCAATTCAACAAGCCCCGATGGCATTGTTCCAATATCAGGAACTGAAACTGGGGTTTGGTCAAGTCCAGAAGCTCTGCGTGAGATTGAGCAAGCCCTAGTGTGAGAGTACATAATGAACGGAGCAGAACCTGCTTCGAAAGCAAGTGCTTCTTCCCAGCGGAAAGTGAACCCTTTTTCAGGACTGACTTTGATAATGTTAAAACGAACTGCTGCCGTACCGACTGCTTCTGCAATAGCGGCTATTTGTTCATCACCATAATCGGGTCGAAGTTCTTTCACGACGACTGCCGCTTGTGCATGAGCCTCTTCCAATAAATCATCCATGAAGACAACGTTCCCCTTTCTCGTACTCATCTTTCCTTCTGGGAGTTTGATAAACGAATAAAAGAGGACTTCTGGACGTTTTGAACCCAGTTCTTCTAAAGTCATTCCAACT
Source organism: Methanobacteriota archaeon (assembly GCA_018645535.1). Taxonomy (GTDB): domain Archaea; phylum Thermoplasmatota; class Poseidoniia; order Poseidoniales; family Poseidoniaceae; genus MGIIa-L2. Next base: position 1,646 of record JABGWN010000002.1, on the reverse strand, counting down.
TGCTTGGCTTGGAGTTTGTGATCTTCCCCAAGTACGTTGATGAGTCGATTTGACTGGCCCCATTTCCATTGATGATAAGCAACATCTCTTGTTGCATAAAGTGATGAACCATCTCCTCTTCTAAAGAAGAATTCAGTCTTGCCTTTCAATCCACGAGCACCGAGGTCTAGATAGCCAGCCCCATTATCAGCGGTTCCTGCAATATCCAAATTATCGAGGGTTTCCATTAATTGAGATACAGTTCCCTCGACGACGAACTTGGATTCTTTCGTAAAAGTCGAAAACGAAATGCCGAGCCGCCCTAATGTTTCGAGCATACCCTCAAGAACAGGTGAATATGCATCTTCGAAGGATTGCAGTACCTCTTGATCGCCATGTTCACTTGCATGTACGAGTCGTCCTATTTCGGATTCAATCTCTGCTTTCTTGGTTTCATCGGAATCCGAACGCAATATCTGGGCTGCTTGATACCAACGTACTCTTTGATGATCTTCTTTGTGAAGCCAACGTTCTGAAGGTTTACTTCGATTAGAGAGTAATGAATTGACTTCTTCTTCGGAAAGATGTTCTAAGGCCCAAGCAAGAACGCCGACTTGCTTCCCCATATCATCCACATAGTACTCGGCTCGAACCTCATCACCATGGAGACGATGGAGTCGAACAAGGGTATCACCAAGAATTGCATTTCGAGCCCTTCCTACGTGGAAAGGACCGTTTGGATTTGCAGAGGTGTGCTCGATTAAGACAGAACGAGAGGCTGATTCTGAATTCTTTGTTGCATCTCCAACGTGAACCGCTCCTGCAAGAATCTGCTGAGCAAGCCATACGGGATTAGCTTTGAAGTTCAGATAACCATTTACAGCACTTATCGATTGCAAACAATCTAACTCTGGGAATTCATTTGCGATGGTGTCGGCAATCTGTTGTGGTGCTTGACGTAGAATAGAAGCAAAAGCGAAACAAGGCAACGTTAGATCACCTTGATCAGATTCTCTGCTTGGCTGTAAAGCGGAAGCCCACATCCCATGCTCAATACCTTTTGAGGCCAGCAATGTCTCGAGACGAGGTTCGACAATCTGACGTAGTAACTTCATTTTGAAACCTCACATCATTGGATAACGAAGGATTGCTGCGAGTCCAGCAAAGCCTAGAGCAAGTTGTGAACCTTCCTCTGTATCAATTGAAATGAATACGACTTCACTGTTGGATTTCGATGCTAAATCAGAAAGGGCATCAATCAATGAGACACTACTCAATTCCGTATGTGAGTCATTACTTGCATTACAAGAAGGACAGTTTGGCAACTCCTCCGTACGACCCACAGAAGCAGCCCATGTATGATTACAGGAGCCACATTGAATTTCAACGGAGTTCTTTCTCATACTTTCAGAAATGAGTAATGTATCGACAGCTCCTTGTTGAAGTGCTTTACGAATCATCATCTCACCGTAAGTGGCCTTCGGATGATTTTTGATAAGTTCTGAAAGAAATCGATTCATCATTTGACGTTCTGCATCGAGTTCGATTTCTCCCATCATCGCACCTGCATTGCCAACTAATTCACGAACGCCGGATTCATTTGAGTAACCCACATCGAAGGTGGTTTTTGCAATTCTCTTAGTAATCTCATGATGGAAATATTCGTT
>JABGWN010000264.1 GCA_018645535.1 Methanobacteriota archaeon | reverse complement strand
CGATGAAGGTTCTTCCCTCCACTATGTTGAAGGATGTACTGCGCCGACATACTCCACTGATTCCCTCCACTCAGCAGTTGTCGAGTTGATCGCAATGGAAGGCGCAAAAATCCGTTACTCAACCGTTCAAAATTGGTCTGCGAACGTATACAATCTGGTCACAAAGCGAGGCATTGCATACAAGAACGCCACAGTGGAATGGGTTGATGGAAACATTGGCTCGAAATTGACCATGAAATACCCGTCTGTTCTTCTCAAGGGAGAAGGCGCTCACGCTGAGATTATCTCGGTGGCATACGCTGGAACTGGGCAACACCAAGATGCTGGAGCAAAGGTTCACCATCTTGCACCAAACACCACATCGAACATTCTCTCGAAATCAATTTCCAAAGGTGGAGGACGCTCCTCATACAGAGGAATGTTGCAAGTTACACCCAAGGCCAGCGGATGTCGCTCGAAGGTCGTATGCGACGCACTTATGCTTGATGAAGACAGCCGAAGTGACACATATCCAACTATGGAAATAGGAAACTCAACCGCTGATCTTGAACATGAGGCAAGTGTTTCCAAGGTATCAGGTGACCAACTCTTCTATCTCATGAGCAGAGGACACTCCGAAGTAGAAGCCATGGGACTTATCGTCAACGGTTTCTTCGAACCATTTACTCGAGAATTGCCAATGGAATACGCTGTTGAACTCAATCGTCTATTAGAATTGGAAATGGAGGGTTCGATTGGATGACATCGTACCTCGATGCATCTCTTCCAACTCGATCAGAACACCTCTGGCGATACACACCTTGGTCAAGAGTTCACCCCACCAAAGTTGACGAGTTACCTACTGTAGGCGAACTTGTCATTGAAAGTGAAGATGCCAATATCGAAACGATTTCTAAAAAAAACATTCCCCATGGGAATGATATTGCTCGGATTTTTCTTGATAATGTAGTTTCAAATACCCATATCATTTCCCCAGTGAGCGAAATAGCCCACGTTCAAATTAGAGCAGGAGGTCATGCTGTGGCAGCTCATATTCACATTGAATCAACACAATCATCCAGTGTGATGTTTCATCTCACAGGGGAAGCAGAGTGGGTTGGCTTGTGGCTTACAGGGAACATCCATTCTAATTCACAGTTATCAGTCGGTTTGATCAACGAACTCTCTTCCGAATCAGTTCTCGTTCGAACAGATAATTGGAATGTAGAACGAGACGGAGAATTTGAACTTGCAACATTATCATTGGGCGGTCAACGAATTAAATCTGACATTCGAACAACGCTTTCAGGCTCAAATTCAACCCACAACCAGTTTATCGCTGTTCATGGACATGGAACTCGACATGATGATCATCACATCGAAATTCATCACAAACAACCCCATACCAACTCTAAACTTACAGTGAACGCAGCATGTGATGATCGAAGTCACTCTGTTGGAACTGGTGCACTAACCATCGATGATGAGGCACAGCATACTGATGCTGGGCAAGTATTTCGAAACCTCTTACTTTCACAGTCAGCAAGGGCAGAAGCCATTCCTGAATTAGAAGTCATGGCCAATGAAGTAGCTGCTGCTCACGGCGCAGCATCATCACCAATCGATGCCATGCAGATGCATTACTTGATGAGTAGAGGATTAAGCAAGGAAGAAGCAACTTCGATGCTTGTTGAAGGGTTCCTCGTGGATTCATTCGTTGAAGTTCGCTCAGACACGGTCCGTGAAGCAATGCAAACGCGACTTACCGTTCATCTTGAATGTCAATTAATTGGGTGATTACATGGCAATACGCGATGACTTTCCAATCCTTCAGAGAAACATAAACGGCCATCCGTTGGTTTATCTTGATAATGCTGCTACTACTCAGAAGCCATCTGTGGTTATCGATGCGATGAATGAATATTACACAACCAATAATGCAAATGTTCACAGAGCTGTCCATACATTAGCAGGAGAAGCAACAAATGGCTACGAAGCATGCAGAACGACACTCAAAGCCTGGTTCAATGCTGAACGCTGCATCATGACTGGAGGAACTACCGAAGCCATCAATCTAGCAGCACATGCCTGGGGTCATTCTCAACTCAAGGGCCGAGCAATCATTCTAACAGAGATGGAACACCACAGTGATATTGTTCCATGGCAAATGCTTGCAGAAGCGTACGGTAATGAATTACGATACATACCTGTCAAGGATGATCTAACGTTGGATATGGAAGCTTACGAAGCATCCATTGAAGGGGCTGGTCTGGTCTGTGTGGTTCACACTTCAAATGTCCTTGGTGTACGAAATCCAATTGAAAAAATCGTTGAAATAGCGCATAAACATGGAGCAAAGGTACTCATCGATGCTGCTCAAGGAGCACCGCATTGTAAAATCGATTTGAAAGAATTAGGTGCTGATATGATGGCCTTATCTGCTCACAAAATGTGTGGTCCAACGGGCATTGGTTGCCTCCTTGTCAATGAAGAAACCTTCCAAGAGATGAAACCGTTCATGGGTGGAGGAGATATGATCGAGACAGTAACGTTGCAAAAATCAACTTACCAAACCAATGAACACAGGTTTGAAGCAGGCACTCCTAAAATCGCTGAAGCAATTGGATGGGATGCAGCACTTGGTTATCTTGGAAACCTAAATCTCAAAGAAGAACATCAACGATTGTTGAATATTGCTCGCTATGTTGCAGATGAATTACGTTCAATGAACATGACCGTTTACGGACGCCATGATGATGATGACTCCGCCGTAGTCTCATTTTTACATCCCACTTTGCATAGTGAAGATCTTGCCCATCTTCTCGATGCACGAGGTGTTGCAGTACGAACAGGACATCATTGTGCTCAGCCGTTACTTCATCGGCTTGGAATTAATGGAACTGTGCGTGCATCGTTTTACATTTACAATACAATGGAAGAAGCGGAACAATTTATTCAACACACGAAGGACATTTTGGAGAGGTTCGCATGACCTATCCAGAGGCATTGGTAGAACTTATTGATGACTTCCAATCGATTGATGATAAGATGGAGCGTCTAGAATACGTCTTTGACCTTGCTTCTGAAGTGAATGAACTCCCAGTCGCAGAGTGGAATGAAAAGACTCGAATTCATGGTTGCCAATCCGAAGCGCATGTACTTCTTGTAATCGAAGACGGTAAGGTTTCTTTGAGGGCTGGAGCAGACTCCAAACTCGTACAAGGCCTCATGGGAATTCTTACAATTGCTATGGATAAACTCGATACTGAAGAAGCAAAGAAAATTACACCAGATTTTGCAGTTGACATGGGAATACTTAATTCTCTATCTCCATCGAGATCAAATGGATTTCGAAACATGTTTGACAAAATCATGGACGAATTGGAGGAAAATTAGATGGTTGAAGAATCAAACGTGTTAGACGCTTTACAAGCAGTAGATGATCCCGAACTCGATATTTCAATTGTCGAACTGGGCCTTGTATATGGGGTTCGCTTTGAACAACGTGATGAAGGCACACATGCAGAGATTGACTTGACGCTCACATCTCCTGGATGTCCTGCTGCCCCAGAGATCATGGCCGCTGCACATCGAGCAGCATTACAGACAGACGGATTAGAATCAGTCCATATCAATCTTGTTTGGTCCCCAAGATGGGACCCTCGCGTTCATGCTTCTGAAGATGCAAGGATGGACATGGGTATCTGGGAATGAACTCAGTTACTCAAAATTAGACTCACTTCTGCACCGTCTTCAATCTCTAGACGTTCCCTAAGGAAGGGACCTGAGATAACCTCGACAACATCAACATGACGTGTTAGGTCAGGAATGAGAATAGCACATGGGATATTATGCTCATTGTGAGTGATTGTAGCCTGATATGCTGTTGCTCCACCGAATGAAACGCCATCACGCAGGAATCCTCGCACTCGAATCGATTCAATAGAGGATACATCGACATTCATAGCGTCGTCTCTTGCAGCTTCCTCAGCATCCAACGTATCGATACCAGCCTTTTTCCTCAATGCGATGTAATTGACAAGGTTTGAACCTTCAACCTTGACATTTAGTGTACCTGGCCATGCAGTTGTACCAAGAATTGTTCTGAACTGATCTTGATAGTGAGGTTGAGACATGAAAACATGGGCTCTTCCAAGCCCACTACTCACAGTTCCTTGGAGTTGCACAAACCTTCCGTATCACCTATCCTTTTTCATCATACGTGTTGAGGCCATGGCTCACAAAAACCCTTAATCATCGACGAAGAGGAACGGTTGGTGAGCCAATGCCTGGTGACATGTCGTGGATGAAAGAACGCTTTGATGATTTGAATGAAAAATCGCTCCTATGGGAACCTCCTACTCTGGAAGGACCAAATCAACCAAGGTGCACAATGGAAGGTAAACCGACAAT
>JABGWN010000263.1 GCA_018645535.1 Methanobacteriota archaeon | reverse complement strand
TGTCAAAGCCTTGACAGAGCCAAGCAAGAAATCCACAGAAGAAGAAGTTCTCGAACAGACGGCTGGTCCAACAGGTCCACCGCCATCGAAGGGCCCAAGCGGACCTCCTCAAGCAGGCCCAAGTGGTCCTCCAGAAGCCTCTGGTCCAGCGGGCCTTCCTGAACCTCATACGCCAGAAGTGGCTTCTGATGAACCGACCTTTGAGGCTGCAGACAATGGATACTTCTTCCGTAAGATGCCTGATGGTAGTTACGATCAGACCGTTTACGTTCAAGCCGAAGACGGTTCATACGTTCCGTACGAACAATGAACGCACAAAAACGGCCTCGTTTCTGATGCGTTCGCCACTATCCTTCTTAGGGGATGAGTCCTCGACTTAGTTACGGTGAATGAATGACGGATGAAGCATCCTCGCTAACTGTGGCCAAACTCAAGGCCCTTTGCGTCATCAATGATTTGCCAACAGGCGGTAAAAAAGCCGATTTAGTCGAGCGTTTACTTGAATCAGGTCTCTCTCGTAATGAAGTTGGGCTCAAGGATGCAGAACCTGCTGTGAAAGCAGAACAAGAGGCAGAAGAAGAAGTCGTCTTTTCGCTTGAAGATGAAACGACGATTACTCCAACACCTCAACCAAAGGCCAAAGCAAAGCCAGCCGTCAAGGAAGATGATGTTCTTGATGCAGAAGTCCTCGATGCAGACCTTGTTTTTGACGAACCAGATGAAGTTGTAGAAGAACCTGAAGTGTTTACTCCAGTCGCCGTTAAGCGACAAAACGCAACAACGGTGGTCGATATGATCAAACAACCAAAGGTCATTGCTGTTGTTCTCGTTGCTCTGTTCGTTGGCGCAGCCGGATGGTGGTACATCAACTCCGAACTCGAACCGTTTACAGCCGATCCACTTCGCTATGGCGATACGATGGAGTACACAATAACAGGTGGAGCAGGCGACCGTCCTGCCATGATGGCCAGTGAAGGATTCCTTGATTTGGTGTTTAGTCTCTTTGATACTGAAGAGGACTATTGTCGCGTCTTCTTGGATTACAACGGAAGAGGTACGCTTGCAATCAGTGAAGGTACTTCTCAAGATCTCCTTGGTGAGTCTTCCCAAAACTTGCTCGGTGCAGTACGAACACGTGGTGCCTATGGGAGCAACGATTGGCTTGCTGTAGAAATGACCAACACCTATGATTTAGACGATTTAGATGTTGGTCGAAGCACCTATTCGATTCTCAATTCAGGTTCATGCCCAGATGCTTCAAGCAGCCCATCCTCGCCAGGTGAAGCAGTTCTTACAACGAGTCGCTACGTTGAGTTGCGTGAGCAAGTCACGATGTCAACAGGCTTCGAATTCTCCGCAACTGTGGATAACAAACCGTACGAAGGGTCTGCTACAACCTTCGATGTTGGTGGATTACTCGGTTCACTCGATGTCTTCCTGCCGGGGGTTTCAATGATGCTTCAACCGATTGAATTACAGGACTTGTTTGGCAACGATGTCATCGAAGAAGGTGCAGCAGGGGAACGACTTGGATGGCGATGGAGAGTGGTCGGCGCTGATACACTTGGCGACGATAAAGCCTGGAAAATTTCTGCAACGCACGTCGATATCGAGAGCCTCTGTCTTGGTTCTGCAACCATGGAGATATGGGCTGAAGAAAACAATCCATGGGCGACCCAGCAAACGGTCGATGTGATCATTTCCAATGATGGTTCTCTCCAAGATTCGTGTTCACCTCTTTCAGAAGCCTTTGGTGACTATGTTCTACCGGAAGGAGAACTAGAACTGCATCATGCCTTCAAATCAACCAAATTGACACGCGGTTCAAAAGTACTCGATTTAGGTAAGGATTACAGCATTCGTCCACGAGCCAATCTGCTCGCTATCGATGAAACACTGCAAGAGGATTGGAGTGCGCAAGAAGGCATCCATCCTCCGGATATGTCTGAATCAAGAACACATACGCTTGAGAAGGCCATGCAATGCTTCGATTACATCGGAGGGCAAGCATCAGGTGCGAATGCTGCTTTGGATAACAGCGGCTACATTTGGAGAGCCATTGATGACCGAAGTGGAACTGCTACCAAGTGGAACATCTCATGGGTTGCTGCAGACGATACTGCAGGTTGGGTCTTGTTCGAGTTAACGGGTGAGCCAACCTCAGAAACTTGTACCTTCTTGGAGAAAGGCTCCTTTGATGAGGTTGTCTCATACAATCGAGAAGCGATTCCAGCTGTTGCGAACATCTCTACAGTTGAAGCACGTCTCAGCGATAAGACACGCTATCCTGCTCTAAGCGGTGCTGATGGTATCTACGATAGCAATGGCAACATCTACGCACAAACTCGTCTTGGTATTCTTGTCGCCGTTCCTGGTGATGGAGCCAACGATCTTCTTGGTCAACTGACCGATACATCGGTTGGAGCCACAACGCTTGATCTCTCTCGAACGTGGAGTGAAGGCGTATGGGAACATACCTTCGCAGTAGCCGTTGATGCTTCTGATGGCCGAGTTGTTGGTTGGACAAAACTCTCTGTCGTGGAGGGTTAGTATGAACGATGAAGAGATCCCTCGAGGTCTTGATCACCTCATGGAACAGAATGCCACTGATCTGCCGTTCCTTGCTTCGTATGGGGCTGAAATGGATGGAGCAGCCATTGACGTTGAAGCATTGTTCACTGGTGTTGAAGCATTTCTTTCTTCAAGACGTGTTGAATTCAAACTTAATGATGATTGCATAACTTATCATGCAACAAGCATATCAAAACATGAAGAAGGACTTCTTATCGAAATTGAACATGATCATCTTCCACTTGTCCACAGTGATCTTGATCGTGTTGGATTCTTTCAAGGAACGCTTCACGGAGATAAATCAAAACTCTCAGTCATCCTTCAGATGTGGGGCAGTGAACATCGTCGCTTCCTTGAGCGACTGGTTGAATTTACAACCGCTTAATCTCGTCGTGCTACAGCGATAGCAAGTCCAACTGCAGTCAAAGCAGGTATGAGTGTAAATCCAGGCAAGAAGCCTTCCTCTTCTTCTTCCTCACCACAACTCTCACCATCAGCATCAACGCCATAGTAGACGCCTCCATCTTGGTAACAACTTGACCAAACCGTGTACCATGCTCCTTGTGGAAAGAATTCGCTTGTATCATCTTCGTACATTGCTTTGACTCGCCAGTTGACGTAAGAATGGTCTTGTGGTGGTGTAAGGGAAGTGGTATGTGTCAAATCTTCAACGGTCACTTGCTGGACGACAGGAGGGTCGCAGACGCCTGAATTGAGACAGATTTGTGTGGTGAGCTCAAAGGTTGTATTGTTGTCCTTCGCAGCTTGGTCCATGACCACAGTCAACGACCATGTATTGCCAGATACGGAAGGTGAAGTTGCAGTATAGGATGAAACCGGTGTCTCATCTACATCTGGACCATTATCTTCTCCAGCATTCTTCGCAGCCATAGAGGTGCTACAAACGGCAAGAAGGGCAACAAGCATCAGTGTCAAGACGGTGCGCATAGACAGGCCTTGACCCCGCTTGTCTTTTTCACTTTCCGTCTTTTGCTTCCATATCCCAAAGTTCGTCACCGACCCAATGCAGGGTCTTGATGCCCTTTCCTTTGGCCGCTTCCACCATATCGACGCCGGACATCGTTGCCCATCCAAGTGCTAACGGCCGTCCGTGTTCTTTGTCTCGAATCCATACCAAATCTCCCACTTCAATGGATTCATCAGCAGCATGAACGCCTGCAACCATGCAATCTGCTCCGTTCATCAAGAATGGAATTGCACCATGATCGACAGCAACCCAGCGCTTTGCATCAGGATGTTCAAGGAATCCACGAAGGGTAAGAAACGCCCAGCGTTGCCCTTCATCATCGCTGATTTCAATCGTCTTTGCAATCTTATCGACAAAGACGAGTTGCCATGAACCATAGGTAGCCATCTCAAGAAACCCACCGTCCACGTTGAGATCAATATCCAACGCCTCTTCCAAGTCCTTGAGCAAAGGAGCGATGTTCTTTCGTCGAACAGGTCGTCGCTTTTTGATTTGGAATTCTTTGCCCATGAACCTGCCAGCGGACTGAACCGTTTCACCCTTCGCCTTCAAGAACCGCCAACATGTGGCATTTTCATGGCCGTCTGGTGCACCATACGAACCTTCCAAGCCCACGCTAAGGAACTCGGAAACGAAGCTCCAAGTGAACCCATCTTTTTCGTTAAACCAGATGGTTGTCGTACCGAATCCAGTGAACTTCACGTTTCAGCACATCCAGGTGAAGTTCACATTGAAACCGAGTGTGTGGTTCGATTGAATCAACATGGTGACATCGAAGCGATTGCAGTTGGACTTGATCTTACCGATCGTGCAGCACAATCCGTTCTAAGCGCCGAGGGTTTACCATGGTCGAAAGGCAAGACGTTTCGACAAGCAGCAGTGCTTGGTTCGTTCTATCCGTGGCGATTGGGGGCAGA
>JABGWN010000262.1 GCA_018645535.1 Methanobacteriota archaeon | reverse complement strand
TTACCTAAAGCATCAGCATAACCTGCGTAAGCGATCCTTGGTCATGGATGATCGTGAAGAGGGAGGGTATCTTTTCTTCCTCTACCAAATTTGTGACCCTCGTTGGATTTCAAGTTATATCGAATCAAAAAATGGTAGTGATTGAATTGGGCGAGCGAATGGATATACCGCTTCCCCAAGGAACATTCTCAATATCCGTCGTCTTGGTAGGCGTTAGTCATCCGGGAAATCTCGGAGCCATTTGCAGAACCATGCTCAATTACGGATTTGAGGATTTACGGCTTGTCAATCCCAAATGTGACAAAGATGACGGAGAAACGAGAGCCAGAGCTAAGCATTCCAAAAGAGTGTTAGAGCAAGCAACAATTCATGCTGAACTAAGCGAGGCAACGCAGGATTGTTCATTGATTCTCGGTACATCTGGAAAGCGAGAAATCGGAGCTAAAACGCTCTTTCGTCACTTCATGTATCCATGGGAAATGGTTGAGAGGTTAGAAGGAACAAACATGAGCGTGGCACTTGTATTTGGGGAAGAAGGAAAAGGATTGTCTACAGAGGATTTGGCTGCTTGCGACGCCTTCGTGACGTTACCTACCTGGGAAGGATATCCAATCGCTAATCTCAGTCATGCGGTCAATGCCCTTCTCTATGAAGTGCAACGCCATCGGGTGAAAACCACTCAGGGTGTTGATGAGGGTCTGCCGGATATTGTTCCTCTTGAGCGCTATATTTCGCCAGCATTAAGGAGCACTCTCGTTGAATCAATTGAACAGTTTGCAAACGAGTTACCAGGTAAAGATGAACGAATTGATTCGGTGAATCAGACACTCAAGAGAACGTTGCTTCGTAGCACACCTACAGAAGATGAGGCGACGAGGATCATTGGTGGTTTGGTCGATGGAACAACCGCTCTCCAATATGTCAATGACAAACCGGATTGGCTCAATAAACGAAGACGCAAAATAGAGTAGTCAAGCACGCCACGAAGCAATACTTTTGGGTGTTTCTCGACAATGCATAGCCACTAAACGTAACTGATTCCCATAGGTCGATTTGATATGTGGTTCAAGAGTTTCAAAAGCCCACCTTGCTAAATTCTCAGCAGTTGGAATGAACGGGACTACAACAGTGCGATGGTCATCTCCCATGAGTTCACATGCTGCTTTCGCAGTTTCATCACCCTCATATACAACAAAAGCATGGTCGATGACATCATGAATATGAACCGTTAGTAGATGGCTTATATCTGAAAAATCCATCAGCATTCCTTCATCTGAGACACCTTGCTGTGTAACAACATCTCCTTCGATTTCTGCTTCAAAACGGTATCTATGACCATGCATATGCTTGCATTTAGACTTATGATTTGGGACCCGATGGCCGGTGTCAGTCTCAATATATCTCCGAATGGTTGTTGTCATTGGTCTTCCTCCTCGTCAAATTTCAACGATGCCGAATTGATACAGTAGCGCTCTCCTCCGTACTGTTTTGGTCCGTCTGGGAACACGTGACCGAGGTGAGCATCGCATGCATCACACCGTACTTCTATTCTGAGCATTCCATGAGTGCGGTCTTCTATTCTAAGAATTCCTGCATCATGATGTTCGGTATGGAATGAAGGCCATCCACAACCTGAATCAAACTTCATAGAAGATGTGAACAGTAATTTGTCACAGCAAATGCAGAAATAATCACCTGCTCTTTTTTCGTCATAGTATTCCCCGGTAAACGCACGTTCTGTACCGGACTCACGTGTAACATGAAATTGTATTGCAGTGAGGCGTTCTTTGTATTCTGTTTCTTTATGAGTCCGTTCGGTAGCAAGGGCTGCTTGAAGAACAACCTCCCAACGATCTACGTAGTCAATTGGGTCCTCACGGCCGATGGAATGAAAGGCCAATATTCGTTCAACATCGGAACCTGTTTTACCACTACTCCTTCCGTCTGGATCAGGAGAATACGATGTAATCGTTCTCGAAAAAACCTCTTCGAAATTTAATTCCAAGGCCCCTATTGCGGTTTCAGCGTCCCTAAGAATTCCAGCCTTGTCCGATTCAAGATATGGTAGATAGAAACTGATCGAGTCACTTCCCCAGTTCCCAATAGCAAACGCGTGGTCTAATGCATTGTAAAATTCCGGTCTACAATCTGGATAAATGGCATGGTCTCCGCTATGCACCCCGAGGGCAACAACAGAACTACTACCGGTCTTTTCGCTGAGGGAAAGGGCAGTTCCATAAAGAAGAGAGGCGAAAATCGCATTACGATTCGGTACAACAGTGGCTTTCATGGAATCTTCTTCATAATGGCCTTCTGGAACATCTCCTCCGTTGACGAGTAAGTCACTTTCAAACAGACTAAAAGCGCTTTTCAGGTCAACGAACTTGTGTTCAACCTCATATTCGTGTTGGCTTAGATATTCGACAAGGGATTTAGCTCGCTCTAATTCAACATGATGCTTCTGGCCATAATCAAACGAAAGACAAGTTACGTTGTAACCCAGATGCAAAAGGTGAAGCAAGAGGGATGAAGAATCCATGCCTCCGCTTAGGGCCATTACTGCATTCTTTTTGTTCATCAAATCACCTACAATATGCCCATCCACTTGTGCGTTTGAAGAGAGAGCCTCCACTCAGGATGGTCTTTGACAACTTGTTCAGTTTGGGCGAAATTCTTCCCGTTCCATTCAATACTTTCAGACTCATGATAACATGGCTGCAAGAAATGGTGATTAAACCCTGTTTTGATTTCTTCATACATTTCCAAGGGCTGACCGACATATACGCATTTTAGTTCATCACCCGTTCGCTGTCGAAGTACTGAATTTGGATACAGTTGATCTTTTGGAGAAATACATACCCAGTCCAACAACCCTTCGGGAATTTCAATTGTGCCGTTAGACTCTACTGATAAATGATATCCCCTTGCCTTCAGTAATCGGTTTAGCGGCCAAAGATCGTTTAGCATCGGTTCCCCTCCAGTGAAAATAATGTTCTTAGTTGGGTACTTGAGAACTTCACTAATGATGTCGAGAGCAGTCATTTGTGTAAATTCATCAAAATTCGTATCACACCACTCACATCGCAAATTACAGAGCCCAAAGCGAATGAAAACGTGAGGGATTCCTGCCCGAAAACCCTCTCCTTGAACCGAATGAAATATTTCCACAATATTGTAATGGGTTGCAAGATCACTTGGATTGTCGACAACTTCAGTGCCAGCGATTCCGCAATTATTGGTATCCATGGATATCGCTCACAATGGTGGTTGTTGAATGAGTTTCATGAGTTCATTCCTTGCTTCACTACGCTCAAAAAATACCCCGTTCATGGCCGACGTTGTCATGATTGCTTGTTGCTTAGCGACACCTCTGCATTGCATACATCCGTGTGCTGCCTCAAGGATCACGGCAGAACCTAGAGGTTTTAATTCACGTTCCAGGTCATCAGCAATTCCTTTAGTAATACGTTCTTGATTCTGAAGCCGTCGCGCATGGAGTTCAAGAATACGAGCGAGCTTACTAATCCCAACAATTCGTTCCACGGGTATGTACGCAATGTGAGCCCTTCCATTGAAGGGCTGCAAATGATGCTCGCATGTTGATGTAAACTCGATGTTTCTTAACAAAACAATTCCTTCGTAACCCTCGGCGTTAAACGTTGCATCAAGGAGTTCTCCAGCGTCCATGTTGTATCCAGCGAAAATTTCGTCCCAAGATTCAACGACCCTCTTCGGGGTGTTTTTCAAACCCTCTCGGTCGCTGTTCTCTTCTCCCTCAATGTAGGACAGTAGAGTCCTAACTGCATTCATGGCTTCGTCTTTTGTCGTCATGGTATCACCTCATCTCCCCTGTCGCCGGTCAATTTCATCCAATTGGTCAAGCAATTTACGGCATGCTGAGCGAACTGCATCTGCAAGACTTACAAACTTCTTGTCTTCGCCAATGTGATGTTTCAAATCCTCTACCAATTCTTTGGGCATGTCAAGCGATATCTTGGGCACATTTTGCTGTGGTTGACTTTACAATATAAGTATTCTTACAGTATTACTCCAGTAATACCTTGGTAATATATTGGGTTTAAACAAAGAATACGGGTGCGAATGTTCAAAGAAGGGCTTCACTGACACAATACCATGGAAGCCGTGATAACATCCAACCCAATCAAACTTCTTCACGAGATGCGAAGCAAGGTTGGCGAACCCACTACTACAGGATTGGATGATTCTGAACTTTCATTTTTCCTTGAACGTGACACCAAACTTGCTCAAGCCATTGAAGATGCGCATGCGGCCCTTCACGGTATCGAACGAGAATTTGGTTCAAACTACATTGCAAGGGCAGAACTTGATTTGATCACAGACCTTCAAAGCGGCTTCGTGAATTTTTACAATCCTGCAACTGTGAATCCTTATGTTGCCTTGTCTGCCCGCGGACCTTGGATTGTGACATCACATGGAGCGGTTGTACACGATAACGGTGGTTATGGAATGCTTGGAAGTGGCCATGGACCAAGTGAAATAATCGACGCAATGTCTGACAACTGGGTCATGGCAAACGTGATGACTCCTTCCTTCTCTCAAAAGCGACTTGAGCAGAGACTCCGGTCTGAACTTGGCCATACTCGCGGGCATTGTCCGTTTGACAAGTTCATCTGCATGAACAGCGGGTCCGAATCGGTGACAGTAAGTTTGCGAATTGCTGACGTCAATGCAATGCTCATGACAGGAAAGGGTGGTAAGCATGAAGGAGCAACCATCAAGATGTTAGCCATTGAACAGGGATTCCACGGGCGTACAGATCGCCCTGCTCAGATATCCCATTCATGCAAAGGAAAGTATGATCAATATCTTGCAAGTTTCCAAGACCGAGACAACCTCATTCTAACACCTGCCAACGACATTCCATCACTTCAGGCCGTGTTTGCCCAAGCAGTAGCAGACAATGTATTCATTGAGTTGATGGCTATTGAGCCCGTGCAAGGTGAAGGCAACCCTGGACAATGTGTTGACCGTGATTTTTACGATGAAGCAAGAAAACTTACTCTTGAACACGGTTCGATGCTCCTCGTGGATTCTATCCAAGCAGGAATCCGAGGACAAGGCACACTATCCGTTGTGGATTATCGTGGCTTCCAAGATTGCGAAGCACCCGATTTGGAAACTTGGTCGAAAGCAATGAATGCCGGCCAGTATCCCCTCTCAGTTCTTGGAATGAATAAGCGAGCTGCAGACCTTTACCGAACCGGAATTTATGGAAATACAATGACCACAAATCCACGGGCACTTGAGACTGCAGTCGCCGTTCTTGACAACATCACTCCTGAATTGCGTGAAAATATCTGCAACCGTGGAATTGAATTTGTTGAAAAGTTCACGCTTCTCCAGAAGGAATTCCCAGAAGTCATCACAAAGGTCCAAGGAACAGGATTGCTGTGCAGTGCTGAACTTGAACCCAGTAAGTTCCCTGTTGTTGGCATGGATGCTGTGGAACCTTGGTGCAGGAAACGAGGTCTCGGCGTGATTCACGGTGGAGAAAATGCACTCCGCTTCACACCGCACTTCGCCATTACTACTGAAGAAGTGGACCTTATCGTTAAGATCGTGCGTGAATCACTTATCGCCTTTGGCGCTTAAGAGAGACTCGTAACAATATCTTCTCGCTTGAATTGACGAGCAGCATAGAGCGCTGCAGCCATTGCGTAAATTCCTGAACTGATAATCCAAGTTACAATATGTTCGACAACAAATCGGTCCATCAGTAGTTCTCGCAGTGCAAGAAGAACATTGACCACAGGAATTGAGAACCAAAATGTCTCGATTCCATCTAAATTGATTACCTGTGTGAAGAGTGCTGGGAAGAGAATGAGCAACAACGCTGGTCCAAGAATTGAACCAGCCTCTTTCACACTGTGTGCTCGCATAGCCAAAGCAAGTTCAAATGCGACAACCATGATTGCAAAGAGAAGAACTGCAATCCCGATGAACACAATCGAAGCAATAGATAGAGTCGGCACGGTAAGGAAATCCGTTGTAGCGAGATAACCTATTGCAAACAGTAAACCAACCAGTTGCAGCAACACACCAATTCCAGTGATTGTTGCAACGGCGAGCCATTTGCCGAAAAGGAGTTCATTACGAGAACATGGTAGCCCGAGAAGTGCCTCTAAGGTCCCCCGTTCCCGCTCACCTGCAGTCATGTCAATGGAGGGTTGAATCGCGGAGGAGAATGTCCAAACAGAAAGGACCAACGGTATGAATAATGACAAAACCATTCCTGCTTGTTCACCACTCGTTGCAACGTCACTATCGCTGAATTCACCATCCCAATTCAATGGGCGTAGTGTCTCATCTGGATCTAAGCCTGCATCAACGAGCCTACGCTCAGTTTCATTCTCTTCCCAATCAAATAAGACCGTCAGAGTTCGCGTTCGAGCCTCCTGACTTCGTTCGGATGTTGACATGTAAAGGAGGGCATAATCCCAAACTGAACCGTTTTCTTTCATCCGAAGGACTGCATCAATACTCCCGTTTCTTAAGCGGTCTCCATCCTCAAGCGGGGATGAAAGATTGTTTTCAATGGACAACGGCTCATAGTTCAATTCAATTCCTGAACCATTCAGTTGTTCAGCAAGGTCACTTGGAAAATCATTGCTTTGAATCACGACATTGACTTCAATCGCATCCAATTCAGCGGCTTCAGATGCAAGAAGAAGTGGGAATATGATGAACAAAAGAGGGAACATCAACAAGGGAATGATGAGTAAAGCAAAGATGGTTCGCCAGTCCCTAGCGAACTCAACCAACTCTTTTTTCGAGATGGTTGTGATCCTACGAAATGAACTACTCACTCTCATCACCTCCGGGAATCTTAGGAGTAGACAATTTCTGCCACCATTTTGCTATTTTTGATAGTGGCTTATCTGATACCACGCGAGTTCTCGCTTTATCGGTCGTGAGAGAGACGTAGGCTTCTTCCAAATTTCGTGATTCTGTTTGTTCTAACAATCCAGCAGGTGTTCCATCTGCCCGAACTTCTCCATTGTGAATAATAATTATTCGGCTGCAAACGGCTTCAGCCTCTGCAAGTTGGTGCGTTGAATAGACCACTGTACCACCTGTTTCACCAAGCTGATGGACGAGTGAACGGACCGTTCGAGCACTTGTAACATCAAGCCCCGCTGTGGGTTCATCCAAAAGAAGAATGTCGGGTGCATGTGCTAGTGCTCTGAGCAGTGCCGTTTTTTGCCGCATTCCTCTTGAGAAGCCCTTAGTATGGCGACCAAGGGATTCTTTCATATCCAAACGGTCCGCAAAAAATACGGTTCTATTCCATGATTCTTCATCAGATGTTCCGTAAAGGCGGCTGTGATAACGAATGTTTTCCCATGCGGTCAACCTCGAATAAAGCCCGGTAGATTCTGGGACAACGCCAAGACGGTGTCGAGCATCCTCAACCTTACTTCCATCAGATAGGACCACAGCCCCATCGGTTGGAGTATAGACGCCTGCTAAAAGCCGGAGTAACGTTGTTTTACCTGCTCCATTTGAGCCAACGAGACCTACAATTTCGCCTTCATTGATGGTCAAACTAACATTGGTTAGAGCCTCAATGTGTCCGAATGATTTCGTAACACCTTCGACTCGTAAGAGTTCCACGGTCATTCAAACGTCAACTCGCACGGCCAGATTCCACTGCCCAGTTGAGGCCTGGGTGCTTTGATTCAAGTCGTTGGGCTCGGTCCAACTGTTCACGTAGTTGGCCTTGGACTTCAATTTGCGGCACACCCATGTCAACCATATTTGCTATCATTTCTATTGCACCTTGTACTGCACCAGCGTCAAGGTATGCTTCGTTACTGATAGAACGCTGCAGACGTAATTGTTCAAGACGACCAGCGAGGTAATGCACCTCACCTTTCATTCTTGGAGCGTCAATATGGGGCAGGGCCAAAAGTAGGTCAATACAGGTCCGCATCATATGTTGGATGAAAAAGACCGGCTATAGGTATTGCCATTCAGGCTCATGAATTACGTTGAGTAAGTTCCACTAAAACACCGCCAGTTGAGCCTGGATGAACGAACGCAATATGATGCCCTCCGGCTCCGATGCGAGGAACTTCATCGATCAGTCGGATGCCGTTTTCTTTCAGGTAGGAGAGTAGTCCAACCAAATCCCCTACGCTAAAGCATAATTGTTGTATTCCAGGTCCGCGTTTTTCTAAAAAGCGACCAATGGGGGTCTGTTCTCCAGTCGGTTCCAGTAACTCCACCTTTGCAGGTTCATCTGCAATCTCATTCAACATTGAGGTTGAGAAAAATCGAGTAGTGACACCTTGGTCTTCGACCTTTTCATCATGGTCACCCTCTATCAGTCCAAGAAGCCTCCAGAAAGCACTCGCTTCGTTGAGCTGATGGGTTGCAATTCCAATGTGATCAATTCGTATAGGTCCAAAATCCATGTTCATCCCTCAAAATCCACTTGGCGCCATATATGTACCAAATTCATCCTTCAACACACTCATGATTTCGCCTAGAGTTGCCCTTGCACGAACGGCATTAATGACGAATGGAAATAGATTATCTCCATTCGATGCAGCTTTGGAAATATCAGCGAGTAACGCGTCAACCTTCTCTTGATTGCGATTTGATCTCAGAGATGTTAAACGCTTGACTTGCTCTTCCCCTATTTTTGGGTTGAGTTTCATTGCAGGGAACGTAGATTGTTCTTCCATTACGCCATGATTCACGCCAACAATAAGTCGTTCATTGGACTCAATTTCATTCATATGTTGATATGCAGATTGATGAATTTCTTGTTGCTGCCATCCCTGCTCTATTGCCGCCATTGCCCCGCCCTTCGACTCTATGATTTCTATCAAATTCTTAGCTTTTTGATAGATGGTTTCTGTGAGTGATTCAACATACCAAGAGCCTCCAAGAGGGTCAACTACATCCGCCACACCGGATTCCTCGGCTATAATTTGCTGAGTCCGAAGTGCGACTGTTGCTGAAGTTTCAGTAGGTAGGCCAAGAGCCTCATCGTAAGAATTGGTGTGCAAACTTTGAGTTCCACCAAGAACCGCCGCTAAGGCTTGTATCGTAACTCGCGCTACATTGTTCAACGGTTGTTGTGCTGTGAGGCTTACACCAGCAACTTGAGTGTGAAATCTTAGCATGGATGATTTTGGATGTTGGGGTGAATACCGGTCTTGCATTAAATCATACCAGAGTTTTCTTGCTGCTCTAAATTTAGCGGCTTCTTCAAAAAAGTCATTATGGCAGTTGAAGAAAAAGGACAGTTGTGGAGCAAATTCGTCAATATCCATTCCCGATTCTAGAGCAGCATCAACATACGCTAGTGCATTGGCAACTGTGAATCCTAATTCTTGAACCGCTGTGGAACCTGCCTCACGAATGTGATATCCTGATATTGAGATGGTATTCCATCGTGGTATATGGGTAGAGCAGTATTGGAAAATGTCAGTGATCAATCGCATGCTAGGGTCGGGTGGGAACACATATGTGCCCCGTGCAATGTATTCCTTGAGAATATCATTCTGTATCGTCCCTCGGAGTTCATCCATTGATGCCCCTTGTTCCTCACCTGCAACCACATACATCGCCAATAAGACCATCGCGGGGGCATTAATTGTCATGGAAGTACTAACTTTGTCGAGAGGAATTCCATCAAAAAGTGCGATCATGTCTTCTACTGAAGAAATTGACACACCTACTTTCCCAACTTCACCATATGAAAGCTCATCATCTGCATCCAATCCCAATTGAGTAGGGAGGTCAAAAGCAACGGACAATCCCATTTGACCTCTCTCAAGAAGAAGCTTAAATCTCTTATTTGTCTCGGTTGCGCTGGAAAATCCTGCATATTGACGCATGGTCCACAGCCGAGACCTGTACATTGTTGAGTGAATCCCCCGTGTGAAGGGGGGCGTACCTGCATCTGGAAGGGAAAAAGGTCCGTTTGGGATTCCAGTAAGTGGTAAATCAATTCCACTGAGTGTTTTCCATGTGTCTTTCCGCATGGGGGCCATAATCCCTAGACGGGACGGGACTTCATCAAGCCTCGCTTGATAATCAGTGGTCGTGTCCGCCAGGGCCATGAACATGACCGTGTGCGAGTTCTTCTTCTGATGCATCACGTAGTTCAACAACTTCTACAGAAAATGTAAGTGATTTTCCTGCAAGGGCATGGTTGAAATCGCCAGTCACGAGTTCTTCTGTGAGTTCTACAATGGTAAATGGA
>JABGWN010000040.1 GCA_018645535.1 Methanobacteriota archaeon | reverse complement strand
CTAGGCCACGGAATTACAACATCACCTGAAGCTGCGATTGTTAAGTTACATTATGCTCTTTCAACCAACAAAAATGTTAACGAGATTCTCACCTCAAATCTTTTCGGAGAAGAAGTCAATCAGATAAGAGACTAAGCGATTCGATGAAGAACCTCTTCGGCACTCATCCGTTCATGGCGACTCCTACTGGCGACCCTGTTAGCGAACTTCGCTCACGTCGAGAGAGCGCCCGCTTAGGCGGTGGATTGAAGGCGCAGGAAGCCATTCGAGTCGGCGGAAGAGGTACAGCAAGAGACCGAATTGGGATGCTTTTAGATCCAGATTCATTTGTCGAAGTTGACACATTCGTCACCCACCGAACAACCGACCACAATATGTTCCTACACGAAACCCTTGGCGACGGGGTTGTCACTGGACATGGGACCATCGATGGCCGCAGAGTCCATTGCTTTGCTCAAGACTTCAGTGTTCACGGCGGTTCAATGGGCGAAATGCATGCAAAAAAGATTGCTAAAGTCGTTGAGATGGCTGAACGAACAAAGACACCCCTCGTCTGTGTGTGGGATGGTGGAGGCCAACGTGCTCATGATGGGCTCGATGCCCTTGCAGGAACAGGAGAACTCCTCGACCGACTCGTACAATGCAGTGGCCGAATTCCAGTCGTAAGTCTCGTCTTAGGACCTGTCGTCGGCGTCTCCGCATTAGCAGCAAGTCTTTCTGATTTCACAATCCTTGGAGAAGAGCATGGCCAATTGTTCCTATCCTCTCCACTAGAAACACCCGAAGTTCAACAAGGAGAAGTCGATGCTTCTGGTCTTGGAGGAGCATCACTTCATGCCTCCCGCTCAGGAATTGCTTGTTTAGTAGCCGACGACGAAGAAGATGCATGTTTCCTTGTTCAAGAGATTCTATCCTATCTTCCAGACCACAACAACGCAGAACCTCCATTTGTCGCAACTGAAGATCCGATCACTCGTCTCAATGAGGAATTGGAAACACTCGTCCCAGACAATCCAAATCGGCCCTATGACATGGTTAAGGTTGTCGAAGAAGTTGTAGATGATGGAGAATTCTTGGAACTCTTCACGAACTATGCTGAAAACATCATCATTGGATTTGCTCGACTCAATGGACGTACAATCGGCATTGTTGGAAATCAACCAAATGTTCTAGCAGGCTGCTTGGATATTGACGCCTCGATTAAAGCCGCTCGATTCATTCGTTTGTGTGATGCATTCAACATCCCCTTAGTTACATTCGAAGATGTTCCTGGATTCCTTCCGGGTGTTGTCCAGGAATGGGGTGGAATCATTCGACATGGAGCAAAACTCCTCTTCGCCTATGCTGAAGCCACAGTTCCAAAACTCACCCTCATTACAAGAAAAGCATACGGTGGAGCCTACTTGGCAATGTCATGCAAGCACTTACAAAGCGATTACAATGTGGCTTGGCCAACTGCAGAACTCGCAGTAATGGGAGCTGAAGGCGCAGTTAACATCATCCATCGAAGGGAAATCAACGCTGTCGAACCAGAGCAACAAGAAGATGTTCGTCTTCGTCTCGTTGATGAATACAAAGCAAAATTCGGCGACCCATACGTTGCAGCAAGAAACGGCTGGCTTGATGATGTCATCGAACCTTCCGAAAGCAGATTGCGTCTATGTAGAGCATTGAATATTCTACGCTCAAAGCGAGAATGGAGCCCGCCCAAAAAGCACGGTAACATCCCTTTATGATTCGTTTATTTTCCGCTCAGCACGAGCCAATAAGCCACCGGATTGATCTTCAAGCTCTGGTTGCTGAGGAGGCTTTCGAACCTGCAACAACATCCATCCCACAAGTGCAACAAGTGGTACGATGATAACAGCAGCAAGGAGTGTCGAACTACCGCCCGAGGAGCCATCAGAATCTGATGAAGGCGCCTCTGGCTCGACTGGAATCGTGTACTGGACACGCATTGAAACATCTGCGAATGCTGAATCTCTTGCAATGAGATCAAACTGTAAGATCTCCCCTTCAACCTGTTCAGCCGTAAAGATTTGAGAACATACGCCAGAAGAATCACAGTCAATCATTCCACTTTGAAGAACACCATTGAGATTGACAATCACGTCCATTTCCGAATCAGGGTCTGCATCGCTCCAAACCCATTGCAACAAGAGCATGTCATCAGATGTTTTTGTGATTGAACCATTGGACAGAATTGGGCGATCGGGTTCTGGACTTATCGTCAAGGTGATTCTCTTTTCGAAGACATCGTCTCCATCGGTGACATTAAGCCACCATCCGTTGTCAATTCCGTTCACGTCAATCAAGGCAGAGATAAGCAATTCTTGACCTGAGATAGCCATTTGTGACTTTGTCGTATCTTCAGATTCTAATTCCCAAACCAAGGCTTCTCCGTCTGTATCTACAGCAAAATCGAGGAGACTCAAGAGAAGAGTACCCTCCTCTTCGAGAGTAATGTCCCACGCTGATTCGGTGACATCAAATGCATCACTCATGGCATTTACTCTGAATGGAACGTCAATCGAGAGAGGTGTATTGAAACCATCTGATGCAGTTAGCGTGAAAACTTCTGCTCCGTTTGCATTCGGTAAGGGAGTAAATCGAATCGTGTCATTTGAAGGTTCAACAAACCAAGCGAGCAACTCTCCTTCTCCTTGAGACAATCCATTGATCTCAATTGATAATGGTGACCCTTCAGGGTCTGAAATGTATTGAGAGGCATCGAACCAAACAGCAGAGCTATCTTCGTCAACCACCTGTTGTCCGACCGTAGATATCTGAATAAGCGGGTCATTGATTGGGAGGATACTGGCATTCAATGTGACATTCAGAATGTCAAGTATAGCACCGCCTGCTTTCAGTTCCAATGCGATTTTCGTCGCTCCTTCCCATTCTTCGTCCAGTGAATGCGTAAGTGTAAATCCTAACAAATCTGCATCGATAATAACGTTGAAATGTGATTCATTTTCAAGAAGTGTTGCATTGATGATTTCAATTGTTTGTCCATCAGGATCGATTGCAATCTCGGAGGAATCAAGATGAGCATATCCTCGTTGTGGAACGAGGAGTTCAGGATGAGGATCAATCAAGCCAATAGGGTCATTTGTTCTGTTAAAATCGAAGGTGAAAAATCCAGAACCACCTTCTACAAAGACCTTCAATTTGATTTGATGAGCGCCCGGTGAAACCCCACCCATTGGCACTACACATCGAGCTTCATCGTTGTTGATAACGCCAGAAACGACTGTTGAATTGTCAAGCATACATTCAGCCGTAACGGTCCAATTCGAGGGAATGTCATCGTATTGATCTCCGTTACGCATAGACCACGATGCTACGAAAACAGCATCATCTGTTGGACTAAACAACGTCCCATTCAAACTGATTGGCGTTG
>JABGWN010000261.1 GCA_018645535.1 Methanobacteriota archaeon | reverse complement strand
CACTGGAGCAACAACCCTCAGAACGCCAGGGCAAGGTTCTGAATTCTACTCCTTGAGAGAATATGTTCCAGGAGATCCATTCAAGAACATCAATTGGAAAGCATTCGCTCGAACAGGCGATTTGATGGTCAATGAAAAGTGCCGAGATGCAGTTACTGATCTCTACATTCTTCTCGACTCGAGAGATGTTTCACGAATTGGAACCGTCTTGAAGAATCCCCTCGAAATGGGAACAGTAAGTGCAGCAAGCCTTGCAGCATTCTTCCTAAAGCGACGAGATAGCGTTGCATTAAGCATCTATGGTGATGGATTGTCCTATCTTCCTCCAGATACAGGAGATAAGCAGTATTTCAAAATCCTCAGTTCCCTTGCTGGAGTAAAACCAGAAGGAAGTATGCCATTGCAAGCAGTCACGAATTCATTGAGCGGTAGATTCAGTCGAGGTAGCCCAGTCTTCATTATATCGTCATGTGAAGGTGATGGAACAGTCCCTGCTGCAGTCCGAGACCTTGTAGGGAGGGGGCATGAAGTCACTGTATTATCACCATCGAGTATTGATTTCGAGCGCCTTGTTTCTCGTATTCCTCGTATGTCCTATGAAGTTCTCAAACTTGAGCGTCAAAACCGTTTGACAACTCTCGCAGGTTCAGGTGCACAGGTCATCGATTGGATGCCAGACATGGATTTGTCTCAAGCGATTATGCAAGTGAGGGGATTCTAGATGGCAGGTGAAGTCGATCCTCAGAGTGATGTCTCTCTTCTTGGAGGGCGGCCACGTACGCTTCATCTGAAGATGCTGAGAAAGCAATGGCAAATTATCACGTTACAAGTTGTAGCAACGATTGCACTTGTCTGGATGTACCTTGAAGTTGTTTCAACCTATGTTGTCAACAGTATTGACCACACAATGGTCTTTGAGACGCTTGAATCTCTTGTTGGTGAAGTTCCAATTGGTGACTGGATTACTGGGGAAGGCAGACAAGGACTTGCTCGATTCTATGTTCCAATTATTCTGGGTCTTCTTCTTGGTGGTTCAATGGCATTAATGGCCTTCCAATCTCCAAAACTCCAACAAAGAATCAAACTGGGATTCATCATCCTACTGATGGTTTCTCTGGTCGGTCGTCTTCTCTTGACATGGGTTCCTTCAATGATTTTCTCACTTGATTTCAGAGCTCCTTCAGAAGGTGAACTAAAGACCCTTGAATGGCCTTTATTGATGATTCTCTCTCTTGTCATTCTCTTTGTCTATCTCTTGCCTGTAATTATGGGTACACGTGGTATCTGGGGGCTATCAAGACGTTCAATTGGTTGGGCTATTGGATTTACTCTTCTTTTCCTTGGCATACACGCGATCCTTACTTTCCCACTGATTAAGAGTCAGTTAGGTGACTGGGGAGCGAATCTGAAAACGCTCGAAACACAAGTTAGCGATCCATCGATTGGAATATTTGGATTTGATCTGGTAACCCCTGAGCAACTCTCATTAATTCTCATCGCTGTCTTAATCATGGTCTTCCAAGAATCAGGGTTCGGTGTCATCCGTTATCTTGAGTACGCTTACAGACTACCTGAATCTTGCAAGAGAGACCCAGAATATGTCAAACAAATGGATAATGTTCTCAACGGTCATCTTCGACATACGGCAGGCTTCCTGACGATTACTGGTGTGGTGACAATGATCGCTCTTGGTTTCCACAGTGTCCTACTTGAGATTGTAAGTTCATCTACCGGTAGCCAGTGGGCTGCTCAAGTTTCAGAATCCATCGAATTGACTCTAACCTATGGGTTGGTCATATCTGCGCTTCTCTTCCTTAGCCTAATTGCAGTAATGCGCTTCCTTATCCCTTGGCAGAGAGTCTGGGGATTGATTGAGTCTTTAGGAAATAAGACACCAGAACCCATTGAAGAAAAGAAATTCTAATCAAGCATTTGCTCGAAGCATTTGGATGATTCTTCCACTTACTTCAGTCATAATGAGTAAGAAAATGGCTAATCCAACTGATGCAACCCATTGAAGCCAGGTTGAACTAATTGCTTCCCACAGGTATTGATTGAGGAAAACAAACCCAACGATTGCAAGAATGAAGATGACTCGGTCAAGCCACATTGGATATGTTGAACCTACTGTTTCGTTTCTGGCAAGAAGAGTATTAGTCATTTCATCACCTCAAAAATCCAACTCGGAAAGTTGATTTTCGAGCGCAGCAAGGTGTGGGTCAATCTTTACCTCAGGCGTTTTTGCTCCACGCACATTTCGCTCAGCATCAAGACGCGCTAATTCGGCTTCAAGGTCAACTCGGTCTTCTTCAATCGGACGTCGTACTTCGGAGACATATTCTCCCTCGACTACGGGTATGTCCTCATCAACAGGTGCAGGCATCTCTTCCCATCCTGCTTCAGTGATGACTTCTGGAGCAGGCTCAGCATCAAGTGATACACTTTCATCAACGATTAAAGTAGGCTGGATGTGTTGAATCATATCGTCCATGACCGGCGTTCTTTGACCAACAGGAATTGAAGTTCTTTCGAACGGAAGGTACCCGTCTCGTTGGAAATCCCACATCGAGCCTCTTGGAACTCCTTTTGTCAATCCTGATGCATCAATTTGCGTAAGAAGTTCTTCAAGGACTCCCGCAGTCTGCTCAAGAGCAATCGCTTCACCGGCATCTCTTTGATCAGCTTCAAGGTAAATGTCATCCAGTGCGATACGTATCAACCGTCGTGTCTCTACAGCAACGCTTGGTAATGCTTCAGGACGCATACAGTTCATACGTAGAGCATCGATTTCTTCTGGAGGGGCTCCGAGTTGGCCCAATTGGTCGAGAACATTTCGCATACGTCTCAACATTGTAATCGAACGATCATAATCTTCGAGAATACCTTCCAAATCCAAAATGAGATGGCCTACAGTTTCTCCGAGTTGGTTTTCCAATCGTTGCTGAACAGACCATCGAGCAAGTCCACGCACAGCTCCTGCTGTTTGAGGTACTTGTCGTTCTAAGAGTGTCATTACTTCACTGCTGAGGAGATTTCGTGGAGTTGCAGCAATATGGTCAACTGTGGACTGAACGATTTGTAATGCGCGTTCTACTGCACGGTCAAGAAGAATAACGGAGTATCCAAGGGTTCGGGCTTGTTCGAGTCGCTCAATGACTGGGCCCAATCCTCTGAAGGTTGAATCGTCGTTAAGCAATGCTTGAGCGAGTGGTTCCTCTGAAAGACGCGCTCTCAATCGTTCTGCTTCAGCAATATCAGAAACAGCTTCTTCATGTGCTTCTGTAAGGGCCTCTGCTCTACCAATAAGTCCAGATAATTCGGTTTCTGCGTTTCCTCTGCGTGCACCTAGGTTACCCAATTCGGTCAAGATGTCTCTTCGTTCGGTCATTAGTTCACGCATTTCAGAATGGAGTTGCATACGGCGTGCTTCATCTTCAGCAAGTCGATGACGCTCTTCTTCAGCTCTTCGTCGACTCGCAATAGTTTCTGCATCAATCTGGTCCAGTTTCGCTTCTGCTGCCCGAACTTTCTCTTCTGAAACATTGGATTTACTTTGTGCACTTGCTTGACGTTCTCGCATTGAAGAGATTTGTTCTTCGAGGGCACGGAGGCGTCGTTCCTCTGTATCGATTTGATCACGGACAGATGACAACTTCTGTGCATTCGACTCAAGTTCGGCTCGCGTGGATGCTTCATTCGAGGAAAGTTCTTCCAACTCATTACGAAGTGCTTCACTGCTTGTTGCATTTCCAAGGGCCTTGGCGAGTTCACCAGCACGTTCGCTCAGTTGATGCTCAAGTTCACTCACACGTCGTAACAAACGGTCTGCTCGTTCTTCTGCTTGTTCCATTCGCGTTCTTGATTCTGAAACGGTCACTTGAACTCGATTGAGTTCATCGTTTTTCGATTGAATTGTTACTGATTGATCTCCAGATGATTCCTTTATTTCACCCAGACGAATAAGAGCTTCAGTTCTCTGTTTTTCAGCATCTTGGAGTTGAGTAGTCAAGCCAGCATTTGTTCGCATAAGTGAATCTGAGCGTAGTTCAGCCTCCTCTAGACGGCGTCTCAATCCAGCATCAACACCAGCGACCGGAGAGGCGACTGGTAAGCC
Source organism: Methanobacteriota archaeon (assembly GCA_018645535.1). Taxonomy (GTDB): domain Archaea; phylum Thermoplasmatota; class Poseidoniia; order Poseidoniales; family Poseidoniaceae; genus MGIIa-L2. The sequence continues at coordinate 615 of JABGWN010000261.1, read as the reverse complement.
CTTGCTCGATTCAGCCCCATCGATATGAATGGACACCTTACTTCGATGTTGGCGAACAAGGTCGAGGCCAATTTCAAATCCATACATGGTCATAAGTCGATGCATCATGGTTTCTTTTCGCTTTTCAGAACGAGTTCGTATGGAGGATAGTGCTTCGACAAAACCTTCCAGAGAAAAGGACTCAACATCACCCGTTGAAGAGGAAACAGTAGTTCCTGAAGCGAGACGGTGAAGTTTCAAAATGCGCTTACTTTCGGTTAAACCCATCATAGCATCATCAAAGGATTGCCCATTCGCAGCCATCGCTACAGGGATTCCTTTTACGACAGCAAGGGATACTGCCTTGTCGCTTGCACCTGCTTTGAGATGGCCTGTGACTTGTTCTTCAAGCGATGCAGCAAGCATCGACATTACTGCATCAGAACCGCCTTTTCCTTCTCTAAGAATAAATCCATCAGGAAGAGTGGCAGCGCCCTCCGCATAGGTACCAATCTCGCCATCGAGTTGAGCCGTTAAGTCTGTCAAAAGGCGTGCATGATTTGTATCGAGTTCAGTCCAAATTGCAATGACGATCGAACTGCTTGACGCAAGCAATACAGATGCATCTCCCATCTT
>JABGWN010000260.1 GCA_018645535.1 Methanobacteriota archaeon | reverse complement strand
TAACGCATTGGCAAGATCACGTTCAGGTTTCCAAACTCCTGCAACACCTTGATCCATGAAGCGATACGTTCGCAGGATTCGTAATGCGTCTTCTAAAAGCCTCGACTTCGGTTCACCCACAGCACATATTCGTTTTCGTTGTAGGTCTTCAAAGCCTCCATATGGATCGAAATAAACGGCTTTTTTGACATCTAAAGCCATTGAATTCATCGATAAATCTCTGCGAGATAAATCAACAGAAAGAGAAAGTCCCCATTCGACTTCATCTGGTCGTCTACCGTCACCGTATCCTTTCTCAGTTCTAAGCGTCGTAATCTCATAAAAATCGCCTTTTGAACGAAACGTGATCGTACCAAATTTCTCACCAGTCGGGATCATATCAGGGTACGTCTTCATCTTATCAGGAACCATTGTGGTTGCTAAATCATATTCAACAATGGGTATCTCAAGCAATGCATTCCTTATTGCTCCACCAACTATCCAAACAGAATGACCTTCCCTTTCAAACCAATCAACAATCTCCAACAGGCTAGATGGAAGGTTTTGAACCATCTGTATAAGTTCTGGAGTTAGGGGTATTGCATTGATGCCACTTGTCGGTCCCATACATCTCCCTCATGTTACCCGGTGCTCAAGTAAGAAAAAGCATTATCCTCTGAATTTGATTGGCAATGTTATGGCTTGGGATGAATCTGATGTGCAACTTGTCCCCCTCGAATGGCTCAAACCACACGAAGAAATCAAAGTAAAGAACATGAAAAAATTACTCGATATGACTCTTCGATGGAATGGATTTACCAAACCTCTAATCGTTGACAAAGCAACTGGAGCAATTCTTGATGGCCATCATCGACACGCTGTTGCAATGCGACTTGAACTTGCCCGGATACCTGTGATAGTGGTCGATTACTTTCAGAATGAATCTATTGATATTGAATTGTGGCCTGCTTCACAACTGGAAAAAATCTCCAAGCAGGATGTCATAGACATGGCTTTGTCAGAACATTTGTATCCACCAAAAACAACACGTCACAGGATTGCAGATTACCTGCCGCCAATCCACGTTTCTTTGGAAAAATTATCGCTTCTCAGCCCTACGACTTTTGAAGAGTCAGAGTAGTCGCTTTCCAAAAACGGTTTCCTTCACAAGCAGAAACAGTTGGAGCTTTTGGCTCGTTTATCGGAGTCACGTTCACTTTTTGTACGATTGAACTTCGGGAATAAAGGATGGTTATTTCCCCCTCTGTCTTACCCTTAAGAGCTGTTTTTAATTGTTCAGAAGAGGTAATTCTTTGATCATTTATTGCAATGAGTTCGTCTCCAACTTGCAGATGCTCACGCACAGGTGACTCTTGAAGGTGTGATGCTACAAGCAACTTATTGTTTTGATTACGTACGTTAATTCCGAGCCAACCTTGTTCAAAGTCCTTCCATGCAATATTCTCTGTCCCATCTCTACGTTCCTTTGTCTTACTCGATTCGTATGGAATTCCAAAAAGGCTGAATGCCTTATCTAGATCTAGGACTCCTTTCTTGGTGGTGAGTTCGTCAAGGAAGCTACCAAGTCTTCTCCCCCCTCGAAGCGATGTCAATGCTTTTCTGATATCCTTGTATTGTATTCCTCTATCCCTTTTTGTTTCGACATTAATATTGTGCTTATGATAGAGTTCTGCCATGAGGTCACCTACTCCGGATTCTCCGTTTGATCTCTTACGAAGTTCCGCATCAAGTGCAAAGATGGATAACTCACCTTCTAGGTAATATGAAATCTGAGTCTCTCTCGAGTAAGGGTGCCCTCTATAGAGATGAATCCATGCTTCATGACTTGCTTCACAAAGCGATTGAGAATCGATTCCACTTCGCGAATGATGTCGTTTTAATTTCCTTTTCATGTCTGCAAAGTAATCCTCTTTACTCCAGGCACCGCTTTGCAAACAGATGATGTCTCCAAGCCATGATGTCGTTCCTTCAAACCACCAGAGGAGGTCCGAGTTTACTTCTCTCTGGAGATCGTAATCCAGGAATTTCTTCGGTCTTAATCGCTTTACGTTCCACTTGTGCAAATATTCGTGGCTAAAGAGACTCACTAAATCTCTGTATTCTTCAACATTCCCTGGCTGTAAGGCAGTTCTTGGAACCATTGAGGTTTGAGAGTTGGTATGCTCAAGCCCCCCACGTGGTCCACCTGTCAAATGCAAGATTGTGTGATACTCTTCATCAATGATTCCAAATAAAGCATGATGCTCTTGAACGATACTCTTCATGTCATGAATAAACCGCTCCAGCATGATTGGATGTGGTTTTTTTCCACCAGCGTCCCAGATGTCAAGTGTATGTCTTATTCCATCGATGGTGGTTTCGATAACGGAATTTGAGTTACACTCTGCAATTCCATCGAGCAAATCATCACGATCTCTTGCTGAATAACTATGAATGTTCATGTCTTTGTTCTCTTCCAGTCCAATCATCTCCAGTTGGGTAGTGACAGTCCAACTCTTTGGAAGTTTGAATTGAATTGAATGTTGATGATTCATTCGTCCGCCATCTATGCCAGATGTCGGTAAAAACCATGTGAAAGGAGGCATCATATGGAGATGAGATTCATCAAAATGATTCGAACGTACTGATAAATCTACAGCTAGAAGTTGGTACTCCACGGTTACATGATTGCAGGACTGTACATTTGAAATAACAATTGAGTCTACTTCTTTTCTCGAAAAAGCCAATGCATTCCCCGATTCATCATGAACTGACAAGTCGGTGACATGTTGAATTGGTTCACGAAGAAAATATGATCCGGGGACCCATCGAGGAAAGGAGAGTGTTAACTTGGGCTTTGAAAATGGGGCTTTAATTTGTATTGCAACCTTAAGTCTCTGGTGAGAAGGTTGTGTCGCATCGACTGTGAAGGTGATACCTGACTCTGTCATGATGGGGGTTCATCGGTTACGGTTGATAGGTTTCGCGCTGCACTAAGGACAACTTCATCAAAAGATTGGTCCAGAACCTTTTGTGCTAATTCTTGGACAAGTACCTCGTTTTGTCGATGTAAAATCCGTTCTAACATCCTCGACTTGTCGATACTGTCCACACGTTCATCAAACAGTAAGGTTTCCCGGAGGACATCACTTTTGGAATCATTTCGTCCAACAAGCCAGCGTGAAACTACCGAAGTACAATCCTCGGCAAGAAGTGTATTGATTCTGTTGTCGTCTGCTTCATGTATATGCTCCCTCATACTGGCTACGAAGAACCTGCGTTGTGGATTCGTACAACCTTTGGCAAGAGCAATGAGGTTTCCATTCTCTTGTTTCATTGCCTTAGGGACTGCTAATTTCCATAATGCAGCATCATTGGATATTGCTGTATTCAAAAGAGATTCTTCTTCTTTATCGAGGTCCATTTCAAGCATTCGAATTCCTGCCTGCTTTCGAACGTCAGGATGTGAGTCGCTGAGAGAATCTCGTAGTGACTGAATGTTGTCTGTGATAGCGAGAGAGGCTGACTTGATTACAGGATCATTTGAACCAAGGAATGATTCTTCTTCCTCAGTATTTGAAAATCCGTTGCTAATGAGATAGACTGAAGCCTTTCTTTTCACGATTGAATCTTCGCTAACCAGCAAAAGGCGAGATAATTCTACTGCTAGCCCAAGATCCTCAATGTTTTGTAAAAC
>JABGWN010000039.1 GCA_018645535.1 Methanobacteriota archaeon | reverse complement strand
TCTGAAAAGTAGTCCTTTTTTGATTAAATCAATGGGAACCTTTGTCTAAGCAATGGATTCAATCCGTTGTATGGGGCGCAAAAGTGACAGAGGGCCCCTCACCGCTCGAATCTGGTTGACAATAGTTGTGTTCTGTCAAATTTTCTTAACGCCAATGGCCGCTTTTTCTATCACGTACCTCTTCTTGGTCGATATGAGTGACCGTAACTTAACAGTCTCATTTCAACAAGAAATGGTCCCTTGGATTGTTATGGCATCGTTAGCCTATGGTATGCTTGCTCTTTGTTTAGCATTACTAATGGGAGGCTATCGGCCACTTTGGGTTGTTGAACGAGGAGGATGGCGTGCGTCTTTGGGTCTTTCAAGAGGAGGTCGTTCTGCCTCGAGCCTTCGCAGGTCGCGAGAAGGTTTTGCTGGCTCTCCACATGGGGCTCTTTCAACACTCGTCAATCAAAGAATGATGCGAGGTCACTCGCTTATCTCTACGCATGGGGGTCTACTCTTGCTTGCGGTCCCATTCCAAATAATGCTGGTAACCGTGCCGCTTACGTTGGTTATGATGGTGCCAGAATCTGTAGTAGGACTTGATCGCCGACTTGAACTTGCAATTCTTCTCTATGTCATTGGGCTCATGTTCTCCTTGCGCTCGTTCCCAAAATTCTGCAGGAGGTACGTTGGTGTAGCAACATTTACTCGTCGATGGTTAATCTCGATGACAAAATTATCATGGCTTGCCCCAATTCTTGTTCTTTGGCTCATGGGGCGCTTTGCTAGTCTCGTAGTCATGGGATGGATGGGGCATGATGTTGAGATGACGATTACCTTCGAAGCAAATGTTTTCCAATCCCTTCTCGGAGACGCAGTTGTTCCTGAAACGAGTTTCCTTGATCTACTAACTGCTCTTGCAGTCATGCCCCTTGCAGCATTCACAACCTTAGCGGTTCTTGGAGGAGGTTCAGGTAGCCCTCCTGAATGGTTGAAGCCGAAGGAAGATGTCGTTTCAAGATATGATTCAATGGATTCTCCAGATTTCGGACTCCTCGGGAAAGTGACAACTGCAGCGGTTACAACCACTGCTACGTTGGCAGTCGCTGCTGCTGCTGGAGTTGCCTCACGAGGCCAAGATGCAGCTGCTGGATTATCAGCGATGGCATCAGCAACACCTTCTGCTGTTGATGCCGTTTCGAGCGTTTCTGCCCCTTCACTCCCTTCTTTACCAAATGATGTACCTATCAATTTACCAGATTTTGATAATAATCTTCTCTCCAGTGAAAGTGAATCAACACCTCCATTCGACCAACCCACCATTAGTGGTTTGATTTCAGATGAACATCGTTCTTAATTCGAGAGAACAAACAACGGCCATCTTCATATGTTGCCAATGAGTCGGAGTAGTGTTGATGACTATGCGCCGTAGTATTCCATTGCTATTGATTTCTCTGATGTTGTTCCAAACCGCTTCTATGCTTGTTATGGATTCTGCTGAAGCCACCTCTGGCCGTGGCGGTTCAAATGACGATTTCCAGTTATTCAGAATAACTCTCGGAAACACTACAAATGATGCAAATACTTGGGTTCAATCTGATCAGAGCACAGTCGATTACATCGTTGTGGGAGATGAGATCGAAATCAATGTGGAAATCAAACGACTTGGTGCAAGTCAAATCGGGCGAACTGCAACAGGAACCATCGAGATTGTCCATCCAATTGGATTCGTAATAGAGTCGTATTCTTGGACAACAGAAGAAATTGTTGGCGGTCAAATAAAGACTGGCTCATATACTTGGATGCCAACGATTGCTCATTCCATCCTCAATACAACAACGAATGATTTGACTGGAGGTCTTATCATCCGAGCAAGCGTGTTCTACTCTGGCGATGACCGCAATGAGAACGATGTTCTAGATCAAACAGTACCAGTTGCTGTCATGAAGGACTCCTTTGATGGAACTACTCTTGCAGCTGATACCCCGACATTCATCTCCGGACGATATCCAGCAAATGGTGGAGATGCAACTGCAGCAGGCAGTTGGCAAGATGATACTGGTGGGCCCGTTGGAACTGACCACTGGCGTCATTCAAATCCAGGAGCAGAATATCCTTCTGGTGCACATGACCGACTCGTAAATATCTTCTTTTCTCAATCTCAACAATGTGGTGCTCTAGGACAACTTGATCCGGGACTTACTCAGGCTTACCAAATTTTCACCTGCAGAAAGACTTTCTTTTCTGGAGAATACATCTCAAGTCAATTCCATGCTCAAACATGGGGTCAAATGGCTGGTGGCGATACAGTAGCCTTCGAATTGTGGCGAGGCTCTGGAAACTACAACAACAAGATGGAATCGCTTGTTTGGAATTTCTCGAACGGCGCTCCAAGCCAAGCAACTGGTCAATGGACCAATGTTTCTTGGGACCCTCAAGTCGATTGGGCTCAAATTCCAGGTCTTGCAAACACTGACCTGTTCATGGGAGGTAACTCATACTCTCTTGG
>JABGWN010000259.1 GCA_018645535.1 Methanobacteriota archaeon | reverse complement strand
CGCTGGTTTGCCTGCTTCACCAGAATTTGTACCACGGGTCAACTTCTTCGGTTCCGAGGAATTCTGCTGATTCGATTACGACATCGCTCACAGGTTTGTCCCCTTGACCAATTTCCACTCCACTGATGGAAGTGACATGGTCACAACCCGAGGTGATGTTACCGAATACGGTGTGCTCACCATCGAGCCAGTTAGGAGTGCTGTCGCTTGGGATAAGGAAGAATTGACTGCCACCAGTGTGAAGTGCGCTTGTCTTCGCCATTGAGATCGTACATGGGCTGTGAATCAAACCGTTATCTGCCTCGTCTCCGATTGTCCATTGATTCTCAGGACAATCAGATGAACTTGGCTTTGCTTGTCCGTTACAGTATCCATCCCAAATAATTGCATGACCGCCAGTTCCATCGCCGTTCGTGAAATCTCCACCTTGAATCATGAAGTCATCGATGACTCTGTGGAACTTTGTGCCGTCGTATTTGCCTTGACTGACAAGTTGTTTGAAGTTCTCAGCGTGAACTGGCGCCTCGTCAGGATAGAGTTCTATAACGACAACTCCTTCTTTGTCAACTCCACCTTCAGACCAAGAAAGATTGAGTTCGATGGTGTCCGTTGTCGTGGAGTCTGAATTTGCGACCATAATGACGGCGAGAACGAAAATAAACCCTCCAAGAATGGCTACCATACCTGCTAATGTTGGTCCTCCGTTATTGAAGAACTTAGGAATCAGGGTTTCACTAATTCGCTTGTCTTGCATTTCATTGCGGAGTTTATTGTAGAGTTCACCCGTTTTCTTGTCCTTTGGGTTTTTCTTACTGGCTTCACGCAAGAACATGGCGGCTTTGCGATAATCTGATCTTGAATCGTTTGATTTTGCAATATTCCAAAGCGCTTCTCCAACGAGTCTACCTGTCATTGCATCGCTTGCCTGCGGGTCTGCAAGACGAAGAGTTTGGAGTGCTCCCTCGTTCTTTCCTTTGGTAATTTCCTTACCCGCTTTTTTCCATGCTTCGGTTAATGCTTCGTCCGCCATGTCCCACCCCAATCGATTCCTTGTTTTGACCTTCACGGCCGGACATTCTTGAGGTTAGTACGGCAACATGTTGAAGTGATGAAAGCGATGGGGACAGAATAAGAGGGCGGCGTCGGCTCAAGACGTAGGCCTTTGAGGAGACACAAGAGATGGATACCATCGTAAACGACTTCACCATTAACATTGCAACTGCAAACGGTACCGGTTCTCAATCAGCCAACTTAATTCTACTTCAATCACTCTTCGACATGGGCGTTCCTGTATCAGGAAAGAATCTCTTTCCTTCGAACATCTCAGGACTCCCTACATGGTACATCGTACGCTTATCAGACCAAGGGTATCAAGCACCAGGTGATCGCACCCACGTTCAAGTTCTTGTCAACAAGGCAACATGGGAAGAGGATTTAGCTTCACTCGAACCTGGATCTGTTGTTGTTTGGAATACTGATTCCAAGATGCCAATGGACCGAACTGACGTCTTTTCTTACCCAGTTCCAATGACGAAACTTGCTCGAAGCCTTAGCCCAAAGTTGGCAAAACTGGTTACAAACATCGTCTATGTAGGCGTACTTGCTGAGATTCTTGGCATTACGGATGAAGCACTTCACAAGGCAGTCGAAGGTCAATTCAAAGGCAAAGCTTCGGCGATTGAACTCAACAAAACTGCACTTGAACTTGGTAGAAATCATGCCAAAGAGAACTATACAAAAGGCGACCCATACGTTGTTGAAGAGCGCCCAATTGAGAAAGACCGTTTCTTCTTTGAAGGAAATGAAGCAGTTGCACTCGGTTGCATTTTCGGTGGAGTCCAACTCCTTGCTTGGTACCCAATCACACCATCTTCAAGTGTTGCAGAAGGGATTATTGGATGGATTCCAAGACTAAGAACCAACGATGAGGGAGAAGCAAATTGTGCAGTTATTCAAGCAGAGGATGAACTCGCAGCTGCTGGAATGATTATTGGCGCTGGATGGGCTGGTGGACGAGGTATGACAGCAACCTCTGGACCAGGTATCTCTCTAATGCAAGAATTCATTGGACTCGCATATTTTGCAGAAGTCCCATGTGTGTTTTGGGATGTAAACAGAGTAGGCCCTTCTACAGGACTACCTACTCGAACACAACAATCAGACTTAGCTATGCTTTACGAAGGCAGTCACGGTGATACACAACACATCGTCATCATGCCAGGAACTGTCGAAGAGTGTTTTGAATTCGGTTGGAAAGCATTCGATATTTCAGAGCGATACCAAACTCCTGTATTCGGCCTTTCAGACCTTGACCTTGGTATGAATAGATGGGCTTGTGAAGGATTCACATACCCTGATGCTCCAATGGATCGAGGCAAGACAATAAGAGAGAAAGATGTCTTTGAAGCAATGGAAAACTTCGGCCGATATCGTGATGTCGATGGTGATGGAATTCCTTACAGAACACTCCCTGGAAGCGGAATGGCTCCTATCCTCTACCGAGGGACAGGCCACAATCCTGACGGTGTTTACTCAGAAAAGCCTGACGATTACTTCAACCTCATGGCTCGATTAAAAGACAAAATCAATCGTGCGCGTGATGATCTTCCAGCACCAATTCTACGTGAAGAGGTCGAAGGAGAAATTGGCGTTGTTTACTTCGGCAGCATGGAAAATACAATCCAAGAAATTGATGACATGCTTGAAGCAACTGGAATAAAGGTAAGCCAATGTCGTGTTCGATCGCTTCCGATTCACAGTGAAGTCGAATCCTTCATCCGAAGGCACAAGACCACAATTGTTCTTGAGATTAACAGAGATGGACAACTCTGGGGAATTCTTCGAAGAGAGTTACCAAACGACATCGTTAGCCAAGTTCATTCCGTCGCTTACTCTGACGGTATGCCTCCACGGGCTCGTATCTATGCTGATTTAATTCTTGAAACCATCAAGGAGGCGAGCCAATGAGCGAAAAACCTGCACGTGCGATTAAGTTGAATGTTATCAACGAGCCCAAAGAGAATTACAAGGGAGGGCCATCTTCCCTCTGTCCAGGTTGTGGACACGACCAAATCTCGAACGTCATCATTACTGCTGCTTGGGAGAACGGAATCGAACCTCACCGAATTGCAAAGATGTCTGGAATTGGATGTTCATCAAAGACACCTGCCTACTATCTAGGGCAATCTCACGGATTTAACACAGTTCACGGAAGAATGCCATCTGTAACCACTGGCGCTTATGCAATCAACAAAGACCTCCTCTATCTTGGTGTATCTGGAGATGGTGATTCTGCTTCAATCGGTATTGGACAATTAATTCATGCCATTCGACGCAACATGGATATGGTCTATATCATCGAAAATAACGGAGTCTATGGCCTAACAAAAGGACAATACTCAGCGACAGCAGATATCGGTTCAAAAAAGAAGAAAGGAAAGCCAAATGAAACACAACCAATCGATTTGTGCGCTCTTGCAATCAATCTTGGATGCACCTTTGTGGCACGTTCGTTCTCTGGATCTAAGAAGCAGTTGACATCTCTGATTAAGGCCGCCATGTCTCACAAAGGATTTGCTTTGATCGATGTAATCTCACCGTGTGTTACGTTCAATAACAACGATGAATCAATGCGTTCCTATGGATACGTCAAGGATAACGAGGTAACACTTCACATGGCAGACTACATCCCTCACTTCGAACCTGTTACGGAAGTTGAAATTCCAGAAGGACACTTTACTGACATCACCCTTCACGATGGTTCAACCATCCGTCTTGAAACGATTTCAGACTCCCATGACCCAAGTGACGCTATGGCTGCTTTGACCGCTTTGCATCAAGCTGAGGTAGGTAAGAAGCACGTCACTGGACTGCTTTACTTCGATTCGAGTAAACCTTCACTGGCCGAAGACCTAGGCCTTGTATCAACACCTCTTCTCGATGTCGACGCTTCAGACCTTAGGCCATCTGAAGACATGCTCAAGCAAATGAATTCGGAATTCCTTGGTCGATGAATAAACAAATGAATCTCCAATCCAGGAGAAAATGGAAGTGAACCTGTGGACCAGACAATACTTCTAGCCCTCATTATTGGTGGCGCTGCATCCTTTTTCGGTGCTTTGTTTATGTTGATTCGAGTAAAGAAAAAGCGGGAACTGAGGAAGCGTCAGAAACTTCACAATGCAAGTCGAGCGCCTCTCTCAAGCATGCGTGCTTCTCGGAAAGGAGCAAGACATGATCGGCGACACGTTGTTTCACGGTCTTTACAACTCGACCAACTCAGTGACCAAGCTCGTGAAGCATATGAGAATCGACAACGACGTCGCGTTGAGCAATTCTCAGACTTGCAACTTGTAATGGATGAAATATTCATTCCAGAACGAGATGCTGTAGACACTGAAGATGAAGAAAGTGAGGAAGAGGAAGAAGATCGATCTACTTGGATTTCTGATAATGAAGACAATCTCAATACCCATGCAGATCTCGTAGCAGAAGAAGAAGTCGGCACTGGAATATCTGTTCGTGTCAGTCAAGAAGAAGATTCAGAACTTATGGAACGCCTTGCTCGAGAGGGTGGGAAATCTGGTGTGGTTCAAATCAGCCTTGCTTGGGACGATTACAACGATCTTGACATGCACGTTTTCTGCCCTTCTGGAGAACGTATTTACTTCAACAATCGAAAGAGTGCTTGTGGCGGAGAACTTGACGTTGATATGAACGTTCGACCTAAATCAAAGAAGCCAATTGAAAACGTTGTTTGGACTGAATTCGCACCTGATGGCGAATACAAGATTGGTGTTCATTTCTATCGACATCATCGAAAGCGAAGAACCAAGAAAATGTGCAAGTTTAGGCTGCGTATCGTGACATATGGACAAGTCAAAGAATATTCTGGTGAATTGACATCTGGTGACCCAATGTCGATGATTACCTCTTTCCTATTGGTAAAACCTGAAGAAGAAGAATGATGGTAGTCCCTCCCGGATTTGAACCGGGGTCGGAGGAACCAGAATCCTCCATGATGGACCGCTACACTAAGGGACTATGATTCGCCCACTTTGATGTCCTTCTTGAAATCAACGGTGGACTATGAATCAAATTACAGCGAATCGATACATTCCCTTTGAAACCCATGATAGCATCATGATGATCATGAATGAAGCAAGTGCGTATTTCGCCCAAGGTCGAGGCGGTTTTCGTTCAGGCCACGGGTCAATACCCAATGCTTCAGCTTCGGCAACAAGGGCTGCAAGTTGCTCGAGTTCTTCTTCGACTGAAGATGCCACCATGTTCATCCTAACCGCTTGTCCTTCATGAAATTGCGTCTTAAATCACGGATTCTCGCAGGTGTGAGGTTTATAT
>JABGWN010000258.1 GCA_018645535.1 Methanobacteriota archaeon | reverse complement strand
CATCGCTCGTATTCTTTCACGGGCTAAAGGCGGTGAACTCTGATGTTTACTGGAATTGTGCAAGGACTAGGTACAATCGAATCCATTGAGGAAGGAGATGGAATTACAACGTTTTGTGTTGCCTGCCCAGATACTCAAGACCTAGCCATCGGTGCAAGTGTTGCGATTGACGGTGTTTGTTTAACAGCGACTTCAATAAAAGGAGAACTTGTAACCTTTGATGTCATTCCTGAAACAATGGAACGAACAACTCTTGGAGAACGAGTTGTCGATGATGAAGTCAATATCGAACGTTCCCTTCGATACGGTGATGAGGTTGGAGGCCACCTCCTTTCAGGTCACATCATTGGACGTGGATTAGTTACATATTCTGAGAGTGTCGGTGAGGGCGCTCAATTGAAAATCAAAGCACCACCATCCATCCAAAAATACATTCAAACAAAGGGATACATCGGAATTGATGGAATTTCACTGACACTTGGAGAAGTCGTTGAAAATGAGTTTGATCTTCACATTATCCCTGAAACACTCCGCTTGACGACACTTAGGTCGAAGCGAGTTGGAGATGCTGTAAACATCGAAATCGATTCAACAACCATGATGATTGTGGAGACTGTTGAACGACTACTAAAGGAGAATTAATTATGACAAATATTGTTGCAGTGTGCGCTATGTACCACTCAGAAGAAATTGAACGAATGCTTACAATTGCGACCTCGCAAGCAGAAGATTTGGATTTAACCATCTCTGATGTCATTCGAGTTCAAGGTTGCATGGAAATACCACTTGCTCTCGATCGAGTGCTCTCTGATGAAGAAGTTGCAGGTGCATTTTGCTTGGGAATTATCGAAAAAGGCGAAACAGATCACGGGCTTGCAATGGGACAAGCAGTTGTAAAAACCATTCTAGAATTACAACTCGTTCATGACAAGCCAATTGGTTTGGGAATCATCGGACCAGGTGCTCAACCTGAGCACATCAAGCCACGTCTAGGCCCTCATGCAACGGCTGCAGTCGATGCTTTGATGCCATTTCTATGATGAATTAGTTCGTTTTTTCTTGTAGAAAATTGAGCCCCAAATCACGATGATGATTGCAAGATTGCTAAACCAAACCCACGGTGTACTCCATCGTAAACCATCGAAGTGAATATCACTAAACGGTGCCAAGAATGGCGTGGGAAAGAAACTTGCAGTATGTGTTGGAATGTCATTGAAGATGTGAATGAGCCAAGGCAACCACATCCACATCGCAGCATCTCTGGCAGACAGTGAATCGTTGGTAAACAATCGACGAGATACGCCCCGCTTTTCAAAAAAGATCCAAGTAAACAGGAATCCAATCGTCATCCATACCAAGCTGTGCGTGACCTGATACGCTTCCCATGCATACCAGCCCAAATCAGCAGTGACTGTATTGTCATCAATTTCAGGACGTCCAGCGATGAAAGAGTTTGGAATAAAGACGAGAAGATCAGGAAGAACACCCATTGCACCAGCAACCCAAAACTTGGTTCTTCCATGAGTTGCTCCTGAACCCATGAACCAATGTGAGACGACGTCCATGAGGCAAGGACAGGCGTCTCGCTTATCAATCTTCGATTATCGACAGAATAGCCTTACTCGTTTTTGACCCATTGGCCAGTTGATGGGTCTCGATAGAATGAGTTTCCACTTCCTGACGGATATTCAATCCATTCCTGACCTTCTCGCATTGTTCCACGAGTTGCGTATTCTGGATATTCAGTGGAAGTCTTTTGACCAAAACCACCCAACTCATCTCGGCGAAGTAGGAATCCACCCACTAAGAGAACGACAAGGATTATTCCGCCAATTAGAGCCCATTTTGTTACTGATGAATCATCTCCATCTGAAGCCAAACTTCCTTGACCTTGGCTATCTGAACATCCAACTTGATTAGAGAATTCATCCGAGGGAGTTTTAGCACATTCATCAATTGCATCTGCAATCCCATCATCATCCGAATCTCGTTGCCAACTCGAACATCCATCAGGAGAACCATCCGGCTTTGCAGTACCCGGGCAGGCATCATTTCCGTTGAAAATCCCATCGTTATCTTCGTCCTTTTGATCCCATGAACAACCATTAGAATCGACAGACTCGTTTGCTCCAGTATTTGGACAAGTATCTGTTCCAGTACAGTTAGAAGGTCCTGATGATTGTGCACCTCTATTGCATATGGCGTCATTGTCGGAATCAACTTGTATATCCGAACAACCTGCTTCATCGGTTAGATCACCGTTTGATGTGGATGAGCAATTGTCGTCGTAATCATTTATTGAATCCCCATCCGAATCTCGTTGTTTTCGATCACATCCGTTTTCATCAGCGTCTCCAATAATTTCAGTGTAGTCGCACAAGTCATCTCCATTCGAAACACCGTCACCATCAGTATCTTGTTGAACCCAACTGCATCCATCTTGGTCAATGCTCACTCCAGTTGCTGAATCAGGACACTGATCTTTCCCAGAGCAATTATCAGGTCCACTGCTTGGAGAATTTTCATTACAGATGCCATCATAATCACTGTCCACTTGCTGGACACTGCATCCGTTTTCATCGGCAGGTACTCCTGCGGCTGTGTTTGGACACAGATCTAATTGGTTCGCAATTCCGTCATTATCATCATCCAGTTGTTCTCCTCCACATCCTTCCTCATTTACGGATGACTCAATCGGAGTATCTGGGCATAAATCGACGATGTCGAGAAATCCATCGCCATCAGAATCTTTTTCCCAAGAAACAAAATTTCCATTTGTCTTTGACTTCGTATGCATCTTTTCTTCCAAAGGATGGAAGATTGGGTCAAGGGTGGAACCTGACTTAATGGGTTCACTTTCTTTTAGGATGGTAAGGTTGCTGGTTTCAAACAAATAGGATTGAACAACGCTTGTTACTCGTTTGTCTGTTTCGCAGTCTTCTTCCCAAGAATAACAATAATCAAGTCGAATAGTAACATATGCAATCTTTCCTGAGCGCGAGAAAGTGATGTCCGAAATTTCAGAGAAATTTTCAGTCACTTTGATAGATGTAACCATTTCAAAAGTTGAAAGTTCGTAAATAGATATGATTTCGTCATCATATACTGTAAAATGCCCGCCGTCAGGAGTTATTTGAAGTGTGTAAGAATCTCTAACGCTTTCTGCTTCAACAAATTCATACGTTGTTGCATCCCAAATAACAATTTGCCCTCCCTCTGCTCCGATTAACCATTTCCCATCAAGAGTAAAATCAAAACGTATCGTTCGAAAATCAACCTCGTACATTAGTCGAGACATTGATGCTGAATCCATCATTATCATCGAATACCCAGCGCCGTAGGTGTTTGTTGCGACGACAAATGCAGAACCATTTGGTGAAAATGTCATACTATCTCGATAAAGAGAATCACAGTCTTCGAGAATCGTGTGCTTTGCGCCGAGCTGTTTGCTTTGGACATTCCAATATTGAGATTTACATTTTGATTCATCGGAACCACTTTCCTTGATTCCCAACAAAAGTTTACTGCTATCTGGCATCCACTCTAAATCGATAATTCGTTCATCACTGTTGAATATGATGGAGTCATGAGGGGTAAAATCTTCATTCAAAATTTTTATCTCTCGGTATTCATTTTCAATAAATGCTGCAATATATTGTCCGTCTGGTGAATACTCAAAATACGATAACGATTCCGTTCCGTTAACTTGTTCTCCTTGAGGCTGCCAAATAATAACTTCTGGGCATGCCTCACTTACAAATAATGGGCATTGGTCTATTTCATCATTGAATCCATCTCCATCGGTATCCCGCTGAGAAGGAGTGCACCCGTTTCTGTCGGGCGTAGATTGATTCTTTGAATTTGGACACAAATCCTCTGAGTCAGACACTTTGTCTCCATCTGAATCCGTTAACTGGGATACTGAACATCCTTCATTACTCACAGATTGTAGTGCTTGTGTTCTTGGACAATCATCGTCTTTGTCGTTTACTCCATCGTTGTCCGTGTCGCGTTGACTCGATGAGCAACCTGCAGTATTTGGCTCCTCATTTGAAGGAGTTGTGGGGCATTGATCTAAGGAATCATCTATCCCATCACCATCGCTATCTGGCATGAATCCAATTAGAGTCGTGCCGTCATAATAATCTGCAAAGAGCGCAAAGATTTCAGAATCATTGGATGAAAAACTTCCCTCAATCTTTGAATTGTAGGAATAAAATGGTTCGATTACCTCTTCAAGATTCCAATTCTGGACAGAAATAAGAGCGAGGCTATCCCTATAATCGTAATTTGATAAAAAGGCTGACCCATCGTACGAGAATTTAGGCTTCCCTTGCGCATTATATATGGTATCAACCGGGGTGTAATCCGATGTTGAATAAATGGAGATAAGGTCCCCATCTGTTGTGAGAAGAGCATCCCCGTCGGGAGAAACTGTTAGTCCAAAAGTGGAGCCTTGAACTGTGAATGATCGAGTCATCACCCAGCGTTTTCCAGCGAGCGGGACATCTTGGTATTCGTAGACATTTCCTGAACCATCGCTTCCAACATACCAAATTTTGTCTTCTGTTGGATGGTGTGCTACCCCGGTTCCCGTAGACGAAGTTCCCTCGACTTCCTCCCAATTTGGCGCTTCATACATGTTGCCGCCGTTATTTCCAGTTGCGACAATTAACCTCTCGCTATCTCCCGACCAAGCTAAATCGCTGAACAAGAAACCATCGCCTGTGTTTCGACTTTCGCTTACGATTTCAGACCAATCAGAGGTGTCAAACAGTTTGAATGAATCTGGAGAGCGAATTGCAAGATATTGGCCGTCTGGTGAAAATTCCACTTCTCGGAGATCAAATTCGTTATTCAAACTGACAATTAGGGACAAATCTTGCACGTCAAAGACTTCTACGTCTCCATATTCTCCCTCACAACCTGATGAATATGTGGCTAGCATATTTTCAGAACTGGTTTCTACTATCAAATATTCTGGGACAGAATAGGAGTCTTCACAACTGTCATCGTATCCTATTTGCCTGTGAATAACCCACTCTCCGTAATGAACTGAACGTCCAGAGGTTGCTTGGGCTTTGGATTCCTCCCATTGATTACTATTTGAGATTGTAGAGGAATACGAACAGAGGACAAACAAAAGGCACATCGCAATGGAAGCGGTTGCTATTCGCCCTCTCATAGCGGGAAGTAACACAAACGAGTACATATGCGTTTAGCCGACGCTTTAGTTGAGGTATGAGAGGGATAATGTTCAAGTCTGTCGGGGTGTTGGTCGGAAAGTGAGTCAAATGTCTGAAGTCCACAACCTCATCATAATCGGGTCCGGCCCTGCTGGATATACTGCTGGATTGTACGCTGCAAGAGCCATGCTTGATCCTCTCATGTTCGCTGGATATATGTCCGGTGGGCAACTTATGCTAACCAGTGATATCGAGAACTTCCCTGGCTATCCTGAAGGTATTGGAGGTCCTGAGATGATGATGCAACTTCGAGAGCAAGCTGAACGCTTTGGACTCAAAGTTCAGGATAAAAATGTAGGAAGTGTTGATTTATCATCACGCCCATACAAGGTCACTGTAGAAGGAGAAGAATTCCTTACCCATTCAATCATTGTCTCCACAGGTGCTGAATCTATTTGGCTTGACGCCCCTGGTGAAGCAGAACAGAAAGGTCGTGGCATCTCTACATGTGCTACTTGTGATGGGGCATTCTTCCGAGATGAGGAGGTCATGGTCATTGGTGGAGGCGACTCTGCATGTGAGGAAGCAACGTTCCTTACGCGATTTGCTTCAAAGGTTACCTTAGTTCACCGAAGAGACGTCTTCCGAGCCTCAACCATCATGTATGAGCGAGTAGCAAAACATCCAAAGATTGAGATCAAAACATTCCGGCAAGTGAAGGAATTCCTCAGTGACGAAAAAGGACTTATAGGGGCCGTTCTTGAAGATCCAAGAGATGGTTCCACTGAAGAGATTGCAGTCACAGGCGCTTTCATTGCAATAGGTCACACTCCGATAACAGAATTCCTTGGTGGTCAAGTGGTTACTGATGACGAAGGCTACATTGTTCACCACGAACATACCATGACAAACGTTCCTGGAGTCTTTGCAGCAGGTGATGTTGTTGATACCAGATACAAGCAAGCGATTACAGCAGCGGGTATGGGTTGTCAAGCAGCCATGGACGCTGAGAAGTGGCTCGAAGAGAACGTCCATTGAACAACGATGTCTATTTGACAGACGTACCCATGGGCTGTCCATGGTCGATATGGAACGTCATGCCCGACATCTCGTTCTTCCGAATGTTGGCTATGAAGGTCAAGAGAAATTAGCTGCAGCACGGGTCCTTGTCATCGGAGCAGGTGGTTTGGGAAGCCCAGTGCTTCTCTATCTTGCAGCAGCAGGCATTGGTACAATCGGTATTGTCGATGATGATGTTGTTGACGTTTCAAACCTTCAACGTCAAATTATCCACCGAACAGAAGATGTCGGTTCGAAGAAAGTGGATTCAGCAAAGGCGAGATTACTCGCACTAGATCCTAATATCGAGATTGAACTCTATCCTCAACGCCTTAATCCAGAAAATGCTCTTGATGTGTTGCAAGGATGGGATGTTGTTGTCGATGGAACTGATAATATCCCAACACGATACCTTATCGATGATGCTTGCCATTTGCTTTCTATTCCATGGATATACGGTTCTATTCATCGTTTTGAGGGCCAAGTTTCCGTCTTCTCGACTGAGCAATCGCGTTGTTATCGAGACCTTTTCCCCGAAGCACCACCCGCGGGTGCTTTACAAAATTGTGCAGATGCTGGAGTGTTTGGTGTATTGCCTGGTGTTGTTGGTGGTATTCAAGCAACAGAAGTCATCAAACTAATTCTCGGATTAGAAACCAAGTTGATTGGTTCATTACTCTTGTACGATGCACTTGAAATGTCGACTCGAATGCTTCGTTTTGATGCTTTAGAAACACGACAGAAAATACAGGATTTATCCGTTGTTCAACAACTCTTTGATGATCCACTGTATTGCATGCCGTCAAACAAACAGATTGATGAAGGGTCTCCAAATGGAAAGGGTATGATGCAATCAATTGATGTGGCTTCAGTAAAGGCAAAACAAGCAGAAGGATGGAAACCATTCATTATCGATGTACGCAGTGCTGAAGAACTCGACCAAATTCGATTGAATAGTTTTGATCTTCATGCAGTTCATGATGTCATAGCATCTCATTCATCAGAAGTTCCAGAACAAGGAGACATCGTAGTCATCTGTCGCAGTGGTATGCGATCACAAATGGCAATTATGATTTTGACTCAAGCCGGAATTGATGCGGATCGTCTTTACAATTTAGATGGAGGCATTATGGCATGGAGCCAAATTGCCCCAGAAGATGTCATAAGAGGCTAAATCAAGGGTGAGGTTCAAAGAGCGTAACCTCTCGTTCCTCGTTGGTCATCATGGCAAAAGTCATTGTTGCGGATGAGAATCAGGGTCGTAGGACCCTCCTTGCATCCACGCTCGAGCGAGAAGGCTTCGATGTTACGCGAGCCGGTACACTACGCCAAGCAGAAGGGACTGCTCTGGCAGTAATGCCTGAGATTGTCTTACTCGAAGGAGATTGGAGTTCAGGAGATGCAATTGACGCATCTCAACGATTAATGGGCGATCCTGAGTTTTCCTTCAAGTGTCGAATCGTCATGTTGTCGAGAAGCAACTCAAGTGAGTTTTTGCTTACTGCTGCTAAAGCAGGGGTCCATGAAGTCATTGCAAAACCTGTCGATATGAGCAAATTGATCGAGCAGTTGTGGAAACACGCTCGCAAACAATTCGTCCCACCACCTGCAGATGTCGATGTCGGAGGCGGTGGAGGTTCATTCGATGTTGGAATGATGGCTGGCGGAGGCGGTTGGGCTCTTCCAATGCTCAAAGGCCTTGTAGGGCCTGATCGAATCAATGAGTCGTTCATCAATGAAATTCTAACTCAGATGGGTGAGGATGGAATGGAAGTTGATACTGGTCTAGAGGCCGCCGACCTTTCCAACATTCTGCGAATTGCTCTAAATCGTTTGATTCAAGATGGTGAAGGTGGACAACCAGGAGCAGGTCCTTCATTTGAAGAACTGAAAAAGAAAAAAGCACTAGGCGACCTCAGTGACCAATCGCAATCAATTACAACTGGTGGAGTAGAATCTATCCTTGAGACTCAAGCGGACAATATTGCTTCTGAGATTGAAGCTGTAATGGATGATATCCTTGATGAAACACCGGAAAAAGTTGCAATTCTTCCTCATGATGGGCTCGATCGTATCGATCCACAGGTTCTGAATATGACTCGCTTAACAACCGAAATGGTCCATGAATTGATGTGGGATTTAGGCCGTCCAGGGGCTGTCTCTGATACAACCCTCATGACTCGAATTGAAGACGCAACTGAAATGCTTGGCGATGTTCTATCATCGCTTCCAGAATCCGAAGAGGAGTAGATTAGAATGAGGAATCTACCAAAGCCTTCTGATATTCAATTACCGAAACCATCAGAACTCCACCTTATGGATGGTCAGAAAAACCTTCAGAAGATGAAAGAGCAACAACCAAATCTCTATAGATGGAGGGCTGTATTAGGAGTAGTCGTACTTTTTATCTGCGTAGTGGCAGGATAT
>JABGWN010000257.1 GCA_018645535.1 Methanobacteriota archaeon | reverse complement strand
GCAAACACGCTCATTCATACGCGTTCGCGAGATTCATTTCTTTGAGGCACATACCGCTCATGCAACAGAAGAAGATGCGACTCAACAAATACAACAGGATTTAGAAATCGTCGATAAAATCATGAACATATTGTGCCTTCCAATTATCAAAGCTAAGCGACCAATTTGGGATACCTTCCCTGGTGCACATTATACCATTGGAATCGATGCAATTATGCCAAATGGAAGAACATTACAAGTTGCCAGTTGTCATCATTATCAAGATCAATGGGCTAAAGCATTCGACATTACATATGAAAATTTAGATGCTAAACAACAACACGTTCACCAAACCACATACGGGATGTCCGAACGATTACTTGGAGCAGTCGTAGGTATGCATGGTGATGATTCAGGATTGATTATGCCTCCTGCAATTGCACCTTGGCAAGTTGTTATCTGTCCGATGATTCGTAAGAATGCAGAGGTCGATACTGTGGCTATATCGCATCAAGTTGCAGATACATTGCGCAACGCAGGGCTTCGTGTTCACGTGGATTCACGAGACTTACATCCAGGGCAGAAATATTACGATTGGGAAATTAAAGGCGTACCATTGCGTCTTGATATCGGGCCCAGAGATGTAGCACAAGGAAATGCATTCGCTACTAAACGAACAGGTGGTAAAGAACCTTTGAGTATTGAATCAATTGTTTCTGAGGCGAAGAGATGCCTCGATGAAGTTGCAGATGTTCTTCGTTCCCGCTCTCTCCAACACATGGATAATGTCATTCAACCATTACCAGTGTTTACAGAAGTCGACGGTACATGGAATATGGAAGGTGAAATACAAGATGGACATATCTACGAGTTTGCATTTGCTGGAACTGATGCTCATTCAGAAATCATTGAACGAGCTACTGGTTTGACATTCCTTGGGGATGCTACGGATGAATACGATATGCCTCAACCATGTCATATGACAGGAATAGAAACTACTCGTCGAGTCCTTTTGGCTAAGACTTATTGATTACATTCCAAATGAAGATGGATCCATATCCATATCTCCATCTTTCATCATCTGTCTCATCTGCTTGTTGAGTTTTCGATTGCCACCCATTCCCTTCATCATTTTACGGGAACGCTTCCATTGAGCAATAAGTTCTCTTACATCCTTTTCTTTAACACCAGAGCCTCGAGCAATTCGTTGAATTCGTTCCGCCTTGATTTTAGCAGGTTCATTCTTTTCCCAACCAGTCATCGAATCCATTATTGTACGATACCGGTCAAGATTACCTTGCATAGCTTCTTTTTGGGGCTTCGACATACCTCCAAGACCACCGAACATATTACCAGGCAGGAACGACATTAATTTGTCAATTGTACCGACCTTAGCCATCATTTCCATTTGTTTGTACATATCATTGAGAGTAAATCTACCAGACATCATTCGTTGAGTGAGGCGCATGGCTTCTTCTTCATCCATATCTTCGGGAGCCAAATCAATGAGTCCACGAATATCTCCCATTCCCAGAAGACGGGAGATGAAACGGTCTGCTTCGAACTTTTCTAGATCGGATATTTTCTCCCCTACACCAATGTGTACCAAAGGAGCCCCTGTTGCAGCAACTGCAGATAGAGCACCGCCACCACGAGCAGTACCATCCAGTTTAGTTACAACAATTCCTGTAACTCCTGCTAATTGATGGAATGATGCAGCGACAGGACCGGCTGCTTGCCCAACTTGTGCATCAATAACAAGCCAACGTTCAGTAGCACGCGTAATCGAAGCAATGTTTTCGAGTTCAACCACGAGTTCCTGATCTAATTGGTGTCGACCCGCAGTATCGACAATTACCAAATCTGCTGAAGCGCATGCTGCCAATCCATTACGGACAATTTTAGTTGCATCTTTTTCATCAGGTTCTCCATAGACAACCACTGAAGAATCTTCAAGCAATTGTGAAAGTTGAGCATATGCTCCTGGACGATGTACGTCTGCTTCGATTACAGCAACTCTCAGCCCATGCTTTTTACGGTACCATTCAGCGAGTTTTGCAGTAGTCGTGGTTTTACCTTGACCGTAGAGTCCGACCAGAAGTAGTGTTGCTCCGCGTGGTTGAAACTCATGATCTGTTCCAAGTAAACGTACTAATTCCATATAGAGTATATTCATTGCATGTGTTTGTAAATCAACACCAGGTCGAGGTTCTTCTTCACGCATTCTTTCCTCAAGTCGATCAACAATTTCCTTTGTTTGTCGAACGTTGAAATCTGCTTCTTGTAAAGCCCTTCTTAGGCTCTTCGTCATCTCTTTGAGTTCATCCTCATCAAGACGTCTTTTACTTTTTAGAAAACCAAGAGAACGGAAAATACCTCTGGATAAACCTTCGAGCGCCATACTTACCCCACCCATCAATGTATTTTGAATTCAACGGTGTTCATTCCCAAATAGGAACCTCGAGAAGTAGGATGTCATTCTCTAGTTTAGCCTTGACATTGCTTGATTTTGCAGGTGATTTGGTTGGGATTTCATGCTCCCGGCCGTTTACGCCCACATACAGGATTCCTTCTTCACTCCGTAAGGAGAGATCGTCTCGATCAAGTCCTGGAAAGTGCAAGTAAATACGTTCAACATCTTGATC
>JABGWN010000256.1 GCA_018645535.1 Methanobacteriota archaeon | reverse complement strand
TACCATGTCGGATAAAAAAGATGATTCACGCACTTTCGAAGATGCTGTTCAGGACCGTCAAGACTGGATAGAAGCCCAGTTCCGAAAGATTTCTCGCGGGTCATGGGCTCGTATTATTCGAATGGCGCGCAAGCCGACGCCGCAAGAATTCAAGCAAACCAGCATCATTTGCGGTATTGGTCTGTTCGTTCTTGGAGCAATTGGATTTATTTTGCTCGTCCTTATGGACAATTTCCTTCCTTGGTTGATTCACGATGTATTCGGAATCTGAGGATTAGTTGGTGATTATTGATGACTGAAGCGTTTATTGTTTTTGTACGATTTGAAGAAAAGTTGCTGCTTCTTAACCGAAGCAAAGATGACAACGATTTCCCAGGCCTTTGGGATGGTGTTTGGGGTGCTGGAGATACTCCAGAAGAAGTCCTTGCACGTGTTACTGAAGCAACAGGACTCCCTCTTGAAACTCTTGATTATGTTGGGACAGGCCCAGAACGTGGTATCGACATGGGTCGTTCACTCGTCGATGTTATGCCTATTCTTGTCGCAACCAGTTCTGATGAAGTAACGCCTTCAGGACGCTACGTTTCTCACGAATGGATTGACCCAGGTAAGTTGCTTGATTACAACTGTGTCTTTTCAAACATGGATGAAATGGAAGGCGCTCACAAACTCTTCCGTGAAATGTATGGATCGGTTGGTTCTTTCCTCTACATCGTCAAAACAGCGATTGGTTCAGAACAACGTGTTGCTGATGAAATGTATGCACGTCTTCACGGAAGCGGTTCATTAACTGCCCTTCAGGGAGAAATCTTCTCTGTACTTCATCCAAACAACATGCGAGGATATCTCTTTGTTGAATCAAGTGCACTTCACCACGTCGAGAAGTTGATTGGTCGCTCTGGTGGCCGAGATCCAAGTGCTCGAAGAGGAATTACTCAAACACCTCTTAAGAACGCCAAGACCGTTCTTCCAGGAGAGGCTCCATTGTTGGATATCTTGCCATATTTGGAACCAAAGGCCGTCACTTCGGGAATCGAAGTCGGCTGTATCGTCGAAATTGTTTCAGGTGCATTCAAGGGCGAAAAAGCTCGTGTTACTAGCGTTTCAGAAACGAAGGAAGAAGTCAGTATGGAACTCTACGAACAACCGATTCCAATGACACTCAACATGCGTGGAGACCACGTACGTGTTATCGATCGTATCGTCTGAGCTTCGTTTGAAGAATTGAACGAGATTTCCTAGGTGACTGCATGATGCTTGAAGCCCATCATTCAAGAATCAAGACAAAAGGAAAGGTTCTTTTCCTTCTTACGGTAATGTTGTGGTTTTATCGCAACAATCTACAATCTCTGAATTTCTTTATCATCTTGATTCTTCTTACTCGAGGAAGTATCAATCTCCTTTGCAGAACCTCAGCGTTCACGAAAAAAGAGACAGATTTGTCGAATCCAAGTTTCAAACGAAAAGCAAAGATATTCTCATCAATGGTTGTGTTTTTTGTTATTGTAATCCTTCTCTCTGCGACAGCTTTCCTCAATTTTTCACCTCAGGTTGGAGGCGATCCGGGTTCTTTTGATTCACCACATTATTATGATGGGAAATTCAATAATTTGAATGAAACAAGTGTTTCAACAGGTTCCTTCTTCGGTACAATGCTGGATTACATGGTCGGTGATGATGACCGAAATCCAAGTATAATCATTCCAACAAAAGAGTATCTAAACATGTCCCTGGAGGAACCCGATGTGAGTGTTACATGGTTTGGACATTCAACCATTTTGATTCAATCACACAACACAACGATTCTGATGGACCCAGTATTTGGCGATGAAGGGCTTGACCCTCTCATATTCGGTCCTTCTCCTTTCGCGTATGAACACACATATGAAATCGAGGATTTACCCCGTGTTGATTACGTTTTCATCTCTCATGACCACTATGACCATTTGGATATGAAAACAATAAAATCTCTGGAAGGAGCACAATTTTTTGTACCACTCGGGGTAAAATCTCATCTTACAACATGGGATATTCCATCAGAGGATGTCCAAGAGTTCGATTGGTATGATGAGCACAATATATCATCAGAGTTCTTCATCGCCCTTACCCCATCTCAGCATTTCAGTGGCCGTGGAGTATCTGGTGACAATACGCTATGGGGCTCTTGGGTTTTGGACTTCAATGGGCACAAGATATTCTTCAGTGGAGACGGTGGATATTCAGATGAATATGCAGAGATTGGAGAGAAGTACGGTCCATTCGATATCGCAATCATCGAGGCTGGGCAATACAATGAAGCGTGGTCGAGCATCCATATGTTCCCTGAGCAATCTGTACAAGCCTCCATTGATCTCAACGCATCAACAATCCTTCCTATTCACAATACCAAATATGTCCTATCTCTTCACAAATGGGATGCTCCTCTTGAGCGAGTAACTGCCGCAGGTGAATTGTTGAACCAACAAGTTTCGACCCCGTATATCGGGGATACGTTCGTGCTTGGAGGAGAGAACCCTGATACTCGTTGGTGGAGAGATGTTGAGATTCCTTCCCCTCCTTGGTTGAAAGTAAGTCCATTTGTCGGTTTTATGATTCCACTCTTATTGGTTGCAAGTTTGGCTATGGTCAACATCCAACGATTGGTCTCAGAAGAACACACTTCGAAAGAAGAAGAATGAACTGGGGATTGAGAATCCTCACGAATCCAGTGAAATTTTTCATAGTACCAACAGAAGGGATTCTTTAGGGGGCAATGAAATTCACTTGAAAAATCGTGCGATTTGCGTTGGATTTTGTGTTCTCTTGCTCACGACGTTGTCTGTATCTGTTGCATCTGGGCAGGTCTCAAATGACCAACAGCCCAGTCCAGAAAATGACATCATGTATCTTTGGGGGGATGCTTCTCTTGCAAGTGGGACTTGTTTCACTCATTTTTCATCGGATGAAACGACAGAATTAGGATTTGGAGAATTTGATAATACTGAAAATATTGATTTTTCCTGTTCCTTGAGCGAACCTCTTTTGGAAGAAATGTTTCTCGATTCTGAAGGAAGCATTTCTCTGAGTCTTGGGTTTTTGATTCAAGCAACAGAAAACAGTGGCGATGATCTTGTACTTTCGTTTAGTAAGGACTCTGAACTTCTTGCTCAGAAGGAATTCATTATTCCAACATTTTCAGATGAGCAAATCAACTGGAATATCCAACTCTCTGACAATATGTCCTATTGGGAAGAAGGGACGAGCCCAGTACTACATGTCCAATTCAACAAGCCAGGGCCAACAACTCTTGAATGCCTTGACCCGGCTAAATTCATTGCAGGGTGTGACCCTAAATTCCGTATGTATTACTCAGACAATACTGACGGTTTGAATGTGGAAGGACTCTTCCCAATTCTCAATTCGTCCGATCCTGGGGCAATAAACCCAAATCAACCCGTTGAAGAGGACGAGTCAAAATCGCTCTCAGTTGGTGAAGGAGCCATCTCAGTACTCTTGTTTTCTCCTTGGTTCATTGGCATCATCTTGTTTGTCGGCTTCATCACTACCAAGAGTGATCGTTTCCAGTTAGGTTTCGTTCTTGAGGAAGAATCAACAGAAACTGAAATCGTTGAGACATCTCCAGAAGGAAACACATTGGAAGATAGTTATCGAGCAAGGGTGCTAACATTGTGCGCTCTGTACGTCGCTCAAGGAATCCCGTGGGGTTTTATCACAGTCACATTTGTCACATTCCTCGCAGGGAGAGGTGTCGATGCTGGAGAACTCGCGTTACTTCTCACCCTTGGTACTCTCCCCTGGTCTCTGAAGTTCTTATGGGGTCCAATCATCGACAGATTCCAATATCCCAAGATGGGGAGAAGAAGGCCATGGGTTCTCATAGCTCAAACAGGAATGATCATTTCACTTTCTGCTATGCTTCTAATTCCAGATCCAACAAGCGACCTAATGCTCATCGCTTCCATGTTCCTCGTGTACAATATTTTCACCTCTCTTCAAGATGTAAGTACAGACGCTCTAGCAGTCGATGTCCTAAAACCGCATGAACTTGAAAAGGTCAACAGTTACATGTTCACAGCTAAAGCAGTGGGGGGTATTATCGGAGGTGCCGGACTTGGTACAATCATTGGTTTTGTTGGAATTAAAGGGGCCATATTCCTGCAAATTCCAATACTTGTCATCATCATGCTCGTACCATTATTCATGACGGAGCGACCTGGAGAGAAACGGTTCCCTTGGAGCGAAGATTCAGACATTCAACTCCAAGAAGAAGTTGATGAAAAGAGAGACATTAAAGACATTATTTCGGATGTAAAAACTGCATTCTCACTCCGTTCAGCTCAACTTGGAATCGGATTGAGCCTTGTTATGTCGCTCTCGTTTTTCCTCATTCCAGTTCTACCGCTTCTATTCGTTCGAGAATTAGGTTGGTCCGAAGAACAATTCAATGCGACAAAAGGAGGACTCATCCTCGTAGTTACAATGGTTGGCTACATGATTGGCGGACAGTTAGGAAAACGCTTTGGAGGGAAATTAGTTATCATTTATTCTGCACTTGCTGCTGCCCTTCTCAATTCTCTATGGGGAGTAACTGAGTTCATGTGGGGTAGTGAATTGTTTATGATGTCTATTTGGTGCCTTCACACCATTGCATGGGCTATGGTCGCCATCAATACCTACTCTCTCATGATGAGGATAACATGGGGCAAGGTGGGAGGTACTCAGTTCACTGGATACATGGCAATGATGAATCTCTCAGCAATAATTGGCTATCAACTAACAGACTCGTTAGCAACACGATTCGACTACCCTACGTTGTTTCTTATTGCAGGATTACTTGAGACGTTCGTCATACTCGTAGCAGTGATGATCGATCCCGACGAAACCAATCGGATGTTGCCTGATAATCAGTTGCCACAGCCGCAGCCTTGAGTTTGGCATGAAGCATCAACAGGCTCTTCTTGTGCTTGTTCTACAACCTTCTTCTTAGGCTTGCGTCGCAAAACATTGGAAATTCGACCCTTGCGTTGATTCTGAGAAGTGCGGCGGTTCATGATTTTACTACGAACAGCCTGTTGATAAATGAATCGAGTAATTATTTAGACAAAAAGCCCAAATTCCAACGTTCTTTTTAAATTAAAACCGGCTGGTTTTTTCGGAGTTGTTAACAAATAAAAATCGAATTTTACATTACGTTATTTTACGTGTTTAATCGTGTTGACTACATGTTCTTATAAGAGATTTAGTTAGCCAATACGAGGGCGAAAAATGAAGGGTATGGATACAAATACATCCGAGGCAAAATGTCCAGTAATGCATGGTGCAATCAGTGCGCCAAGTACTGGTATGAAAAATAACGATTGGTGGCCAAACCAACTGAATTTGGCCATTCTTCATCAACATGATAAGAAATCCAATCCAATGGGTGAAAATTTCATCTACAAAGATGCTTTCAACTCTTTAGATTACGCTTCAATGAAAAAAGATCTTCACGCTTTGATGACCGACAGTCAAGACTGGTGGCCTGCGGATTACGGACACTATGGTCCCTTCTTCATTCGAATGACCTGGCATGCTGCCGGTACATACAGAATTGGCGATGGACGCGGCGGTGCGAGCACTGGCGCACAACGTTTTGCTCCTCTCAACAGTTGGCCAGACAATGGAAATCTCGACAAAGCTCGTCGTCTTCTATGGCCAATTAAGCAGAAGTATGGGAACAAAATCAGTTGGGCTGATCTTCTTGTTTTGACAGGAATTGTAGCCATTGAATCCATGGGTGGACCAATCTTCGGATTCGGCGGTGGCCGTCCAGATATTTGGCATCCAGAAGAAGACATCTACTGGGGTGCAGAAGATGAATGGCTTGGAGACAACCGATATGGAGACACCCGTCAAGATCTTGAAAATCCACTAGCTGCTGTACAAATGGGACTGATATACGTTAATCCAGAAGGTCCTAATTCAAACCCCGATCCACTTTTGAGCGCTCAAGACATTCGAGAAACATTTGCTCGTATGGCTATGGACGATGCTGAAACAGTTGCACTCACCGCTGGTGGGCACACCTTTGGAAAGGCACACGGCGCTGGAGACGCGGGCCAAGTTGGTTCAGAACCAGAAGGATCTTCAATCGAAGAACAAGGATTTGGTTGGGCAAACACTCACGGTGCTGGAAAAGGCCGAGACACAATCACCAGCGGTATCGAAGGTGCTTGGACTGCTAACCCAATTGAATGGGATAACGGTTATTTCGACCTTCTCTTCAAGTACGAAGATGCGTGGACATTGGTAAAGAGTCCTGCTGGTGCAAACCAATGGACTCCTGCAAACCCAGATGCTGAAGACATGGCACCAGATGCTGAAGATGCTTCAATCAAGGTTCCAACAATGATGACGACAGCTGATATGGCAATGATTCGTGATCCAGAATATCGAAAGATTTCCAAGCATTTCCATGAAAACCCTGATGCATTTGGCGATGCATTCGCTCGTGCCTGGTTCAAATTACTTCACCGTGATATGGGGCCAAAGTCTCGCTATCTTGGACCAGATGTACCTTCTGAAGAACTCATCTGGCAAGATCCAGTTCCATCGGGAAGCACATCCTATGACGTATCTGCATTGAAGCAAGCAATCAAGTCCAGTGGCTTGTCTGTTTCTGAAATGGTCGAAACTGCTTGGGCAAGCGCATCGACCTACCGTGGTTCTGACATGCGTGGCGGTGCAAACGGTGGTCGTATCCGACTTTCACCACAAAAGGACTGGGCTGCGAATAAACCTGAACAACTTTCGAAGGTTCTTTCCACTCTAACGCCTCTTGCTGAAGCACACGGTGCAAGTATTGCAGACACAATTGTTCTCGCAGGTAACGTTGGTATTGAAATGGCATCAGGAAACGATGTTCCGTTCTCTCCAGGACGTGGGGATGCAAGCGATGCTCAAACAGATGTATCCTCCTTTGCAGTTCTCGAACCAGTCTCTGATGGTTTCCGTAACTTCTTGTTGAAGAACTACAATGTTAGCCCTGAAGAAATGATGCTTGATAAAGCACAATTACTCGGATTATCTGCTCCTGAAATGACTGTTCTCGTTGGTGGTCTTCGTTCAATGGGCGTTAGTTCCGATGATCGTGGAATCTTTGGTGACAACACCAATCTTTCCAATGAATTCTTCACTACGCTGATGGACATGGATGTTCAATGGAAGGCTACTGGTAGCAATTCCTATGAAGCTCACAACCGTTCAACAGGCGACCTTGTTCGCCGAGCAACTCGCTATGATCTTGTCTTTGGAAGCAACTCCCAACTTCGAGCTATCGCAGAAGTCTATGCTCAAGATGACAACAACGACAAGTTCGTCAATGATTTCATCTCAGCATGGAACAAAGTCATGAACGCAGATCGTTTTGACCTTGCTTGAACTACGAAACGGATATACGTCGGATATTCTTGGCCTCATTATGGTCAATATTGGAGACACCGCGCCCGCCTTCACCCTGAAGAACACAGAAAAGAGTGACGTTAGTCTTTCAGACTACGCTGGAACAACCGTCATCCTTGCATTCTACCCAGGAGCTTTCACAGGTGTATGTGACAAAGAAATGTGCGCATTTCAAGACAATCTAGGCAAGTTGAACAGCGCTGAAGCAACCGTTCTGGGTATTAGCGTAGACTCTCCTTGGGCAAACGCTGAGTTCGCTCGAAAATACAACCTTGAGTTTACGCTCCTCTCTGATCTAGATCGAGAAGTTGTGGAAGCATATGACGCTGCATTTGTCGGCCTTGGTGGCATCGAAGGCTACGTTTCTGCCAACAGAGTAGTTGTCGTTATCGATAAGAACGGTGTTGTCCAACATCGCTGGGTTGCAGAAAATCCTGGTGTT
>JABGWN010000255.1 GCA_018645535.1 Methanobacteriota archaeon | reverse complement strand
GATAATTTGAGCACCCAAAGAAGAGCCAGATGAGATGATTGCTGGCCAAACAATGAGAATCAAAGCAAGAGCTATATTCGGGGCATGGTATCCATCACTCCATCCTTGTGAAGTAATAAGATATTCAAAAAAGAGCAAAAGTGCTCCCGTTAGTGCAAAAAGATATGTTGCAACTCCAAAACGCATGCCTCTGCTTTGGAGAAGGTCTCGAGCTTCTCCAAATGTGGAAGTGATCGTATGGACTTCATACCGTTTTGGTCCCGTTTCAAAGGCAACTTGTAGGCCTCGTAACTGACGGGGAACAACTGTTCTCCAAAACAGAAGTGCGATTGATGCTGCTAAAATAAGCGGCACAATCGCAACGACGGAAAAACCGCCGAGAATAGATGGAGCCGACATGATTCTCCTAACTCATTTCGCTTTTAATTGAATGCGAATAAAAATGGTACTCAGAGACCGATTTTTCACTCAGAATCAGGAACCAGACTTGGTTGTGAAATCTTTTCACTGATCTCTTTCACAATGTCATCGACGAATTGATCGAGTGGAACGTCTGAAATTTGTGATCCCGTTCTTGAGCGTAATGAGACACAATTGTTGTTCATTTCACCATCACCAAGAATCATCATGTAAGCAGGACGCATCTTGCGATGGGTTCGAATTTTCTTCCCGATTGTGTCGTCACCATTATCGATTTTCACACGAACATTTTGGTCACGTAACTTTTCAGCAACCTCTGCAGCATACTGCTTATGCTTCTCCGAAATTGTCAGGATGTGAATTTGTGTTGGAGAGAGCCATGTAGGGAACTTGCCAGCGAAATGCTCGATTAGGACTCCACAAAATCGCTCCATGGATCCGAACGGTGCGCGATGAATCATAACTGGGCGATGGTTTTCTCCATCGTTTCCTTTGTACCAAAGGTCAAATCGTTCTGGAAGGTTGTAATCGACTTGAACAGTTCCAAGTTGCCATTCACGACCTATGACGTCCTTGACGACGAAGTCAATCTTAGGTCCATAGAAAGCGGCTTCACCTTCTTCTTCTGACCAATTCACACCAAGTTTAGCAGCTGCAGCACGACACGCTTCCTCTGCTTTGTCCCAGCGTTCAGGATCGCCGACATATTTGTCAGAGCTCGGGTCTCGTAAACCGACACGGACACGGTAATCATGCATTCCAAGAACGTCAAAAATAGTCTGAACCAGTTCAATACAACCCATGACTTCAGCACCGATTTGGTCTTCAGTAACGAACAGGTGGGCATCATCTTGAGTGAATCCTCGAACACGAGTCATGCCTGAAATCTCACCAGATTGTTCCCATCGATAGACTGTACCAAATTCAGCGAGCCTTAATGGTAAATCACGGTATGAGCGTGCTTGTGAAGAATAAATTTTGACGTGGTGTGGACAGTTCATCGGTTTGAGCATGTAACCATCGATATCACCACTGTTCATCATATTCGATAATTCTGAACATGAACATCCTTCATCAGCCAATTTCTTCATTAAATCCCGTTCAATAATCGGCGGATACTGGCTATCTTGGTAATATGGGAAATGGCCAGATGTTCTATACAAATCGAGTTTTCCTATGTGCGGGGTGAAGACCTGATCGTAACCTTGGCGACGTAGGTGATAGGAAATGAAATCCTGCAACTCTTGCCGAATGATAGCTCCTCTTGGTGTCCATAAAATGAGCCCTTGTCCAACTTCTTCATCAACATGGAATAATTGCAAATCCTTTCCAAGTTTGCGATGATCACGGAGTTTAGCTTGTTCCATTTGATTCAGAGTCGCTTTCAGTGCTTCCTTCGTAGGCTCAATAATCCCATAGATTCGAACCAATTGTTCACGAGATTGGTCGCCTCTCCAATAAGCAGAGGAAACGGATGTAAGTCGACTGAACATCAACTTAGCAGTACTCGGTACGTGGGGTCCAAGGCACAAGTCATACCATTCACCTTGTTTGTAGATGGTTGACCCATCTCCATCTTCCAACTTGTCGTCGATGATTTCTATCTTGTATTTATTCGATTGGAAATGGTCGCGGAGTTCCTGTTCTTCAAGTTCAACTCTCTCAACCTTGAGGTTACGTCGTGCAAGCTCATGCATTTTCTTTTCAATCGCTTTGAGGTCACTCACTGCGATTGGTTCCATTGCGAAGTCGTAGTAGAATCCACGATCAATGGCTGGCCCAATGGTTGGTTTCGCATCAGGATAGATTTCCATAACTGCCTGAGCAAGTAAGTGAGCAGCGCTGTGACGAAGAATATGGATTCCTTCGTCGCTTGAAGCAAGAATGCCTTCTACGCTGCAATTGCCATCAAGAGAGGTTGAGAAGTCTCGCTCAACACCGTCGATACGGGCAGCCAAACATCCATGCTTCTTTCCGAGAGCATCAATAACGACTTCACCAGCAGTAATGCCTGCTGCATATTCGTTGACTGTTCCGTCAGGCAGGGTTACATTGACCATCGACATAGAGACGCCTCGCATTCATTCGTCGACGGTCCCATTGATGAATCCGCCGATTAAATTCACCATTCAACGATGATGTCATCATCCATATCTTGTGACGGCTTATCGAGAATGACTTGTTCCTTCTTAGGAACTTCTTCCTCTTTCTCTGGAGAAACAACAAACTCTTCTTGTGCTTGAACAGGTTCAAGTTTGAATCCGAATTGAGGATTTGTAGGCTCCTGCTCTTGATTATCGTTGATTTCAGTTTCCTCTTTCAAGGGTACTGCCTCACCTTTTCCGATATCTTTCACACTCTCTTTCATGATGTCATCGAGAACGATTTCATCAGGAGTCGATTCTTTGGCCATGTATTTCCATCGCTTCAAGGAACTTCAAGACATCGGTTTCTTGCTTAATTTTCCGCCCTTTTCCATTGTTGCGCGTGAGCAATGATTGAAAATGGGGGCCGACTCCGTATGGATATGCGTATCGGTATTGTCGTCAATCCTGATGCTGGGCTCGGCGGTCGTCTCGGCTTCAAAGGAAGCGATGGACGTGCTAAAGAAGCTCGAGATGCAGGAGCAGTCGACCGAGCAGGGCCTCGAATGCAACAATGTATTTCTAAATTCAAGGAACTTCTCGCTTCCAGTCTGAACCGCATGGGCGTTTCACCCACCATTGTGGCATGGTCTGGACGTATGGGTGGTGATTGGCTTGATGGGTTTGAATATGAGCAGAGAAAAGAATCTCCAACCGAATCAACAGCTCAAGATACATCCAATCTTGTTCAGGATCTACTCAAATCTGAAGTCGATGTTATTCTCTACGCTGGAGGCGATGGAACGACCCGAGATATTGTCAATGCCCTTGATGGAAATGAAACGCCTTTAATCGG
>JABGWN010000254.1 GCA_018645535.1 Methanobacteriota archaeon | reverse complement strand
GCTCTATGTGGAATCGCAATCGATTCGATGACAACATCATCGATTTTTACGTGCCCAATTTCAGTTAATTCAAAGACACCTTGTTCGAGCAGTAGCGCCCAAGCTGGTGTTGATTTGATGAGATTCTGCATCGATGGGCTACTATGTAGAGGAATGCCTCGTGCACTCATTGTTTCCCTACCAAAGAGGCCAAGACCATCGACATGTCCAAGATGAGCGTGGGTTAGGAATAAATGATCGATATTTGGCTCTCCAAATGTGATGAGTTGTCTGCCAAGGTCTCTTGTCGCTTCGATGAGAATGGTTGTTCCGTTTTTAGTTTTAATTCCAAGTGAAACTGGACTGCGATAATCTACTGCGGAGAGGTCTTGGCAGCATGGTCGCTGGCAACCTGGTTGCGGCCTTCCTCCATCTTGAGCAATTCCAAGGACGGTGAGTGTCGCCATGCTAACAAAATGCCGTTATGTTCCTACATGATAGAGATATATGCGAAGGGAAGACCTCAAGCGAGACCCCTTGTTGGGTTGAGTTGGGGAGAATATGGCAAAACCAGCACAAGTCACCTTCCCTGGTCAAAAACAACGGATGCGGATGCGTGGGACAAAGCACGCTAATGATGCTACTGCAAAGCGCCTTGGCCGTCAACTGAGACTCTTGCTCGAAGACCCTGATGCGTGTCTTCCAACCATGACTTGGAAGGGGCGATTGAGTTGGGGGCGCAAAGATCCTGTCTCAAAAACTCTCAAGGATTTACAGAAAATCGTTGCCAATAAGAACAATACTTCTTGGCTCTCAAAGCGAATGCTTGCTAAGCGAGGGGATCCTGTTGGCAAAGCACTTGCAGGCTCCCTCCATGCCTCTCATGATTCAGATATCTCAATTGTTGGGAATTTTAAATCGCCGAATTTTGGAATCGGCTCATTCATTCGAAGAGGAGATGGAAAGCAAGGTTACCTTGCCGGATTGCAAAACCATCACAATCTAACATTACGACTTCTCCCTTGGGAAGACCATGCTCGGAAAGGAATGTACTTCTTCTCGTGGGAAGGGGGATTTGTTTGCACAGGACCAGATCCAACGCCGCCTGCTGGGTGGCTGGAGGATGTCTTAGAACGTTCACGATTTGACTTTAAGCACGAGCAGGTTGAAGGGACCGATGTATTTGTCGCAGGGGATATTAATGCGAGTGATGTGCTGAATAGTGTTCCATCCAACGAGGGTTGGGTTCGCCTTACATTCAGACATGGCCCAATTGTTGGGATTGACCTTCAATCCCTACGTGCAACAGGGGAGAAAGAGAGTGCTTTTGTTCATCACCTTGCCCTGTCAATGCTCCCCCCACTGTTAATGTCGGTTGTCGATATTGATGCTATGTGGATTCCATTGGGATGGGATCCAGAGCACGCCCTTCCTGAAAGTGCACTTGAGGGAATGGGCAAACTTGTTGCTGGATGGCATGGGCTTACTGTGCCTGAAGGGAGTTTGAGTATGGCTTGCCAACGTGCCGTTCTCGATTCGTTGGAATCTGGATTGCTTCTTGGTTCATCATGGTGTGAAGGTTCTTCAATCGAAGAGATTCTTACTGCATTGGCAGGTATGGCTGGCGCTGATGATGAGAAAATATTGGCTGCTGGGGTGTTCCTTCACGCTATGCAGGAGTCAACCGAAGGCATTCGAATCGATCCACGCGGTGGACTTCGTGAACGCGAAGGGAGTATCATTGAGGTGATGGAAGGTGCAAGTCTTAGCGACGCTGTTAATGCTTTGTGGAAAGAGAATGGGATGGCTGGCCTAGAGCACATCGGAATTGAAGGTGATGAAGCGGCTATCATTTGGGAGCAACAACTGAAAAAACCAAAGCCCCTCAAAACCTTCCTTAAGAGCCTTGGAACTGCGCGAGAGAAGGCACAGAAAAAAGCCAAATTTCCTTTCTCTAAAGAACAGATTTCAGGCCCAACAGGTTCAATTCATGATTTGATTCTAACAGGACTATTGGAGGGCCCTGGTATTGCAGAACGTATAGCAACATCACGACATGACGGAATCGATGAGTCTGCTGCTGGTTGGTCGTGGCTGTGTGCCGCAGGTCGCTCGAGTGGACAAGATTGGCACTTTGAATCACTTGCACGAGATCGTGGTGGAGCTTGGATGGAAGCAACGAAGGTTTTGCTAAAAGCAGGAAAGAACCTACTCGAGTCTGAAGATTCCGATAGAACGGAATTTATCGACGCTTTGAACAATTTGCACACTGCAACAGGGCAACAAGACCCTTTGCCATCACTATGAAAGCGCTTGCTTCAGGTCGTTCCAAAGATCTTCGACATCTTCAATTCCAACGCTAATACGTACGTAGCCTGGCTCAATTCCAGCAGCAATTCGAACGTCAATAGGAACTGCCATGTGGCTTGATGTTGCTGGAACTTCGATTAAAGACTCAACGCCTCCAAGAGAAGTTGCCTCGTAGAAAATTTTCAATTTTGCCATGAAAGCCATGGCGCCTTCATCGCCTCCAGCGACAACAATTCCAAGCATTCCACAGCCCTTAGGTACAACTCTTTGTGCGACTTCATACTGGGTATGAGATGGAAGTGAAACGTGTTGTACTCGGATAACGTTTGGATGAGCCTCAAGTCGTTGTGCAAGTGTAGCAGCGTTCGATGTTAGCAGTGGCATACGAGCATGAAGTGTGCGCATTCCACGTTCAAGAAGATAACAATTATGAGGGTCTGAGGAGCCTCCAAAGTGAACTCTTCCCATGAAGATTTTCGAGATGAGTTCCTTAGAACCAACAACTGCACCACCGATCAAATCTGAGTGCCCTCCGAGGTATTTCGTGGTTGAATGTATAACGAGGTCTACGCCCATGGAAATTGGCTTACAGGCCCATGGTGAGGCGAATGTGTTGTCGATGATGACAATCAAGTTGTGTCGCTTTCCAATTTCAACCATTGCTGGAATATCACAAACTTTGAGATTAGGATTTGTGATTGTCTCGATGTAGAGAATCTTTGTGTTTGGCTGGACTGCCGCCTCATATGATGACGGATCAGTCATGTCAGCCATGGTTGTTTCAATACCGAAACGAGGTAGTTCTTCTGTGATCAATCCATAAGTCCCACCGTAAACATCCGCAGATGCTACCATGTGATCGCCTTGGCTCAACAACATCATCAATGTGGACGATATTGCGGCCATGCCGCTTGCAAAGGTTTCTGCATCCTCTCCGCCTTCCATCGCGCATATTTTCTGAGCAACTGCATCGGAATTGACTGATGAAAGTCGGGAATAAAGAAGCGTGTGTTGAGCTCCCGCTGCCCATCCTGCATAGCGTTCTTCCGTGAGTTTGTATGTTGAAGAAAGGAAGATTGGTGTGTTGACAGACTCACCGACATGGTTCGTTCCAGCGTGCACGTTTTTTGTCCCGTCTTGGTGATGTTGGTCGTCGCCCATGTTCAGCCCAAACCAACGGAGTTGCCTTCAGACCTTCAACGATGGGGAAGGTTTTGATGATTTATTCTTCCTCTGTATGGGCCGATTGCCGTAATTCTACAAGGACATTCCCTAACAATAGAGCCGACCCTCCAATAGCAATCCACCCAGACCACTCTGACAGGCCAAGCCCAAGAGCAAACATTGTTGCCCAAACAGGTTCGAGACCATAGATAATTGCTGCTTGTACAGGATGAAGAAACCGCTGCAACAAATTAAGCAACAGGAGGGCGAATAGAGATCCAAGTAATCCCAAGCAGAGCAAAGGAACAATAACGTCCTGTTGAAGCGTTAATTCCCAGAGTTTGAAGGTGTCCATTCCGCCCATGAGGACGGAGATTACGAAGCTTCCAATACTCACGATTATGAAAGAGGTAATCGTAACGCCGAGAGGATCCATTCGTTGTGTAATGGATTGGGTGAAAATAATGTGGAGCGCGAAAAAGAACGCACAGATAACTGTCAGAATTTCTCCTTTCCCCCATGACAAGTGCGGAGGTCCTTCGATGAAACCTGCCCCAAATGTCGCTAAAAGGACGCCTACAATCATCATTCGAGTTACGGGTTGGCCGGTCATTTTGGTCGAAATAATTGCTGTAAAGACAACATAAAGAGAGGTTAGAAATGCTGATGTCGATGGAGAAATTGTATCGATACCAACCATTTGAGTTGTGAATCCTACAAGAAGAATGAGACCAAGAACCGTTCCGCCGCCCCATAGTTCCCTTTCTCTAAGAGCGGCTCTGGCCTTTGAAGACCCGATGAAAAGCGCAATTGCAGCAATTAGGAAACGGCCTCCAACAAGAACTGATACGACGGCTGTTTGACCGTATGTATCAATCTCAGTTTGGACTGCATTCATGGCTTGTTTCATCCATATGAACGTTGCACCCCAAACAATGGTTACAACCAACAAGCCCCATACCGCTTTACGTCGCGTCACGGTCTGCATGAAGCACGTTGTTCACCCAAAGCGCATAGTGATGATGGTGTGGTAAGAAGCCTCAAAGAGCATCGTGCAGTCCACGAACCATGCCGTCATGGACTCAGCCAATTGATACAGGAAAAGTCCCTGAATCTGGCGCATCATTTGATGCAATTGTTGTTGGTGGTGGCCCCGGCGGTTCTTCGGCTGCAGGATATCTAGCCATGGCAGGAAAACGTGTTCTCCTAATCGAGAAAGGTATCTGGCCTCGCGATAAGGTCTGTGGTGATGCCGTGGGTGGAAAGTCCCTCTCGCATGTAAAGGCGCTCGGTGTCAAAGAAACCCTCGAGCAGACGCCACATTTCAGAGTGAATGGAATTCTTTTCTCAAGTCCAAATGGCAAGGAAGTTCGGGTTGCACTCCCAGAAGAGGACGTTGCTCGACTCGAAGCTGGATATTCACTCCCTAGAGAACAATTTGACCACCTTTTATTCGAAAGAGTTCAGCATCTTGTTCGAGAAAACGGAGGATCTGTAGTACAGGGAGCAGACGTTACTGATGTTCTATACAATGATGGAAATGACCCAGGAGACGGATCAAAAGATGAGCGATTTGCTTCTGGGGTTCGTCTTCGAATTGGGGGGCGAAAAGGCGAGGTATTCGAATTCCACGCCCCGGCTTTAGTCGGTGCTGCAGGATACCTTTGTCCCGTTGCAACAGCATTAGTTGTGGACACATATAGCGAAATGATGGTCGATAAAAAGCATTACTGCGGAGGATATCGCGAATATTGGGATGGTGTCAAAGGATGCGAAGAGAACATTGGCGACATAGAAATTCACTTCGTAGACGATATCATCCCCGGATATTTCTGGATTTTCCCCCTTGGCGATGGTAGAGCAAACGTTGGGTGTGGCATGGTGATGCATCTGATGGATAAGCAGTCGAAAAAACTCAAAGCATTACAGAAAGATATTATTGCGAATCATCCTCAATTCAAAGAACGATTTGCAAATGCAACATTGGTGGAAGGAACCGCAAAAGGTTGGCAACTTCCTTTCGGGTCTCCACGGAAAAAACAGAAACTTCAACCAAGGAGAATGGCAATGAACGGAGCATGGTTAGTGGGAGATGCTGCGAGTTTAATCGATCCTTTTTCTGGAGAAGGAGTTGGAAACGCACTGGTTACAGGTGAAATAGCAGCCCGTCACATTCTAGAAGGTAAATCTCCAATGGATTACCAAGTGGAAGTTTGGGAGGTTCTCGGTAAGGAATTAACCAACAGTTATCGTATGCAATCTCTGTCTCGACGTTCTTGGTTACTCAATTGGTTTGTTGGAAAGGCAGGGAAAAAGCCAGTGCTTCAAGAAATGATGACGGAAATGATTGCGAGCAAAGAAGCACAGGAAAATCTTCATTCTCCATGGTTCATGTTCAAGACCTTGATGTTCTAAGAGCACAATATGGGAGCCTCTCTTGACGGGATTAAGGCCGTCTTTTTAGACCTCGATGGAACAGTATACCTCGGAGGAAACCTCATTCCTGGGGCGCTTGAATTTCTACATCGATGCGATGAGCTGGGTGTTCAACGCTTTTTCCTTTCAAATAATTCTTCCAGAAGTGTTACTCAATATGTCAAAAAATTAGAAGGGATGGGAATTCCTGCAACCGCTGATGATGTCCTCTTATCGACCCATGATTGTCTCGCCTGGTTGAAGAAGAATAACGTAACAAAAACATATTGTGTCGGTACAGAAGGAATGTGCAAAATGCTTGAGGCAGAGGGAATCTCAACCCGATCATTGAAGCCGCAATACGTCGTTTTAGGTTACGATACTGAGACCACATATGAAAAACTAGAAACTGCAAGTCTTCACCTTCATGCTGGCGTCCCGTTGATGGCATCACATCCCGACATGGTATGCCCATCTCCAGATGGAGGGTTGCCTGATGTGGGAGCCTTCCTAGCGCTCTTCAAGGCTACAACTGGGGTTGAACCTGTTCATATTTCTGGAAAGCCAAATGCTGGGATGATCCTGCATCGAATCGAAGCACTGGGTTTGAAGCCCGAAGAGTGTGCAATGGTTGGTGACCGCCTCTATACCGATATCGCGATGGCAAGTCGAGCCGGTTGCATGGGTATTCTCGTTCTATCAGGAGAAGCTACGATGGATGATGTGAACCAACTCCCAGAAGGGGCTGAACAAATGCCTTCACTTATCGTAGATTCTGTTGATTCATTACTCAGGTGATTGGTTGGGAATCAAACAGCGATGGAATCTTTGGCGAAGAAGGTGTTTGAAGCAACCCGTTGATGAGATTCATCAGGCGGGAGACAATTCGGAATTACGACTTGAGAAGTTAACTCGGGCTGCTGGACGCAAAAACAACTGGTCAGTACACGGGTCTGTACGCATACCCGATCCAGATGGTGGACGGAGAGAAATTGATTTGATCTTGATTTCGGGTTCTGTTGTTCTGGTTGTTGAACAGAAGCATTGGTCTGGTCGATTTGAAGTCAAAGAGGATGGCGAATTCATCCAACATCGTAACAATGGGACAATGCACAGTCACGCTACTGTCGCTCATCGCATTGCTCGAAAGACGAGATTGTTAACTGAAATTCATGCTGAACGATATCCAGACGATAAACTCGACATTCAAACATTTGTGGCTATGACGCATCAACGGCTTGAGTGGCCGAAAAATATGCCTCAACTTCCGGCGAAAATGCTGAATGAAAAGCAATTATTGGCTATGATTCAAAAAGTTGGAGGTGGTGAAGAAAACCCTCGTATTATGGAAACAATGGCTGGTTTTGGAACCTGGGATGAAATCCATATGCACGGGGGATTGAAAGTAAAGGGCGATCTTCTCAGTCTTGGTCTAGGAACAGGTGTCGATGAATGGGATACGACTCGTCAAGGTGGATTGACTGCAACATGCCAACACCCGCGAAGTATCCTTACGGTATTCAGGCCAAAACTCAGCAAAATTCACCTCAATGATGAAAGTGGTCGAAATATCGAACTCAAATGCAAAGATGGTCCTGCAGTCAAAATGCATGTTGTTGGCAGAAGCCAAGCAGAACAAATCGACTGGATGATGATCGATTCAATCGATGCCTCAAAGCGACCTATGGAGTGGGGTTGATGGCAGAAGCGTGGATTGAAGCAATCGGTCTCGTCGGCGGATTAATCGGTATTCTCGCATGGATTCCTCAAATTCGTAGAGTGTGGGTTGATGGTAAGGAAGAAGGGATTTCCATTCCAACATTCATCGCCGTAAGTGTATCTCTCTCGCTATGGCTTGTCTATGGAATTATCGTTGGTTCAATTGCAATGATTATTTCCAACATACTCACGTTATCTTTCATTATAGGGATCACAATCGGCGTATACCGGATTCGCTCAAGGCGAAACGAAGAATCAGAGAGCTGACTTTGTAGTCTGGATAATGACTGCACCAATCTTGTACGGGTCACCATTAGATGCTGGTCGGCGGTCTTCGAGTCTGCCAATCCAACCATCGGCTGGAACAGTTGCTGGTACACGAATCGATGCTCCACGGTCGGAAACTCCGTATGAGAACTCATCAATAGATTGAGTTTCATGCAGACCAGTTAGTCGTAGTTCGTTGTGAGCCCCATAGACATCCATGTGCTTCTTGATATTCTTTCCAAATGCTTCACAGATAGTGTCGAACAGTTCCTTGCCTCCAGTATCGCGCATAGGGCCGTTAGAGAAGTTCGCGTGCATACCTGAACCGTTCCAATCTCCTTGAACTGGTTTTGGATGGTATTCGATGTAATAGCCGTAACTTTCAGTTAATCTGTCAAGAAGATAGCGAGAAACCCACAATTCATCCCCTGCTTTCTTTGCACCCTTTGCAAAGACCTGGAATTCCCATTGGCCACAAGCAACTTCTTGGTTGATTCCTTCAAAGTTGATTCCTGCTTCAAGGCAAAGATCAGCATGCTCTTCGACGAAAGCACGGCCATGTGTATTCTTTCCACCAACTGAACAATAGTACAGTCCTTGTGGACCTGGATATCCGCCTACAGGGAAACCAACAGGGAGTTGTGTATCTGCATCCATGATGAAATATTCTTGCTCGTATCCGAACCAGAAATCATTGTCATCATCATCGATTGTAGCTCTTGCATTTGATGGATGAGGCGTCCCATCTGGATTGAGAACTTCGCACATAACAAGGAAGCCGTTGATGCGTTGTGGATCTGGATAGATAGCAACTGGCTTGAGAAGGCAATCCGATGCTCCTCCTTCTGCTTGGCGTGTTGAAGAGCCATCGAACATCCATTCTGGACATTCTTCAAGCGTACCTGAA
The DNA here is from genome assembly GCA_018645535.1 of Methanobacteriota archaeon. Classification (GTDB taxonomy): domain Archaea; phylum Thermoplasmatota; class Poseidoniia; order Poseidoniales; family Poseidoniaceae; genus MGIIa-L2. The sequence goes on along the minus strand of JABGWN010000254.1, from coordinate 215 downwards.
AATTCATCTCTAACCATGGTTTTGCTTCTCATATTCTGTGTTGGTTCGTAGCCGTCAAGCCAAATATATTCCAATTTTGATTTCGTGGACATCAAATGCAAGGTATCGAAGACGGTATATCAATCATTTGTTCATTAATATTGATTCAAATTGTACTTAATGAATAGAAATAGTTCTTTTTAATGTTAGTATGAATATATTTAACCATATATTTT
>JABGWN010000253.1 GCA_018645535.1 Methanobacteriota archaeon | reverse complement strand
GCATCTGTCATTGCATTCCTTTCAACTCCAGCTGCTGGAGCAATACGTGGAGTTTCTCTTCCAGTTGATGGCGGCCGATTGAGAAGTATCTGATTATCGCTTTTTTGATTATTATCAGTTTCAGGTTGCTAGAATTGACCGTGTCAAGGGATAACATCAATACAAAAATAGCGATGGTGTAACTTATGGGACACTTAGAAGAGGTCAATATGACATATTTTACGCATATGAAAAGGGCATTCTCTCTATCATTCCGATATGGTTTGAGTACGGTTCAACTCATCATCCATGGATTTCTACCATTCTTATTCATTGATGCTGGGAAAAAAGCTGCAGATTCCTATGAACGTGGTTGAACATTCACTGCTATTAGAGAATTCAAAGCGATGCTCATTCTTCCTCAATCAATTCGAACGTGTTGAAGAATTCATCAATATCTATGACTCCATTTTCGTCTGAATCGACGTTATGGAAAATAATTCTTGATTCGTAGGAAGTATATTTGAATCCAAGTGCAGAAAGTGCATTTTGGAACTCTCGACAGGTCAAATGATTCTTGCCTCCAAAATCAGCCGCATGGAAAACAGAGAGTCTCTTCTCATGTTCAGATTCTGTTGTGAACTTAAATTGATTTTTGAAAGTGCTAAGGGGTGTATTTGAAACGACTGCATGTTTCTTTCCATACAGGTAGTACGTGATAGAGCCCACGAGAATTGCTACACCGCCTCCAATGAAGGCTTTCTGACCAATAAACGTCAACAAGAAAGCTCCTGCTATAACACCCCATATGTGCATGAATGGGTAGAATGGTCCTTTGTACGAAGGATTCCAATCGTGTTCTTTACTGGTTTGACGCAAGATGATTACACATGTGTTGATCATGATGAAAATCATAATTTTGAAGCCTGATGCAACCTTAACGACGTCCTTCAACGGCACGAATAGAATTGCAAGACCCATCGCAACTCCAGTGATGAGGATTGGGAAATGCGGAGTTTCAAATCGGGCATTGACTTCTTCAAGCGCTTGAGGCAAAAGGTTGTCACGTGACATTGCAAAGAGAAATCGAGATGATGCAAGGATTCCTGCAAGAGCCATTGAAATCATTGTAAGAACAGATATGATTGCAGCAAAAATACCAAACTTCGTTCCAGCAACTTCCTCTGCAAATATGAAAATGGGGTTTTCAACGACTTCACCATTCGGATCAAGCCACCATTCGCCAGGAATTGCAGCCATCATGAGGAAGGCTATTACGGAATACAAGACTGTTGCAATCAAAAGAGAAAGCATGATCCCTGCAGGAAGATTCTTTTCTGGATTTTTGACTTCACCCCCAATCGCTGCAACTTTCGTAACACCTGCGTAAGCGACGAAGACAAACGCTGCAGCTTCTGCAAGAGACCAGACGTCTGTATTGAGCGCTCCATCAATTGGACGATTCACATCGAAACCATCAACAAAAAATGCTGCTCCACAAATGAAAAGGAGAAGAGAAACAGTTGCTATAACGACTGGAGTTTGAATCGCTTTGACCTTTTTGACACCAAGTATATTCACAATGGTGATCAAAACCAAGGCACTTAGTGAGAGGACGAGTATGTCCAATTCGATGTCAAAGTATGTGGTTACAACAACAAAATAGGCAGAGAATCCAATCAAGGCAAAAGCAGATTTCAACAGGAATGAGGTCCAAAGCCCAAGACCACTTATGGTACCAATAAGCGGACCAAATGTGCGTTCCATGTAAACGTAAGAACCTCCACTTGACGGCATTCCCGAGGCTAATTCGGATTTAGAGATAGCAGCAGGTAAGACCACAGATGCTGCAAGAAGAAAAGCGAGCCAAATCCCTGGCCCCATAATTTCTGCCGCAAATGTTGGTGTGATGAAAATACCTGGAAGCATTGCAGAGAGTGAGATGATTACAACACCGGCAAGACCGATGGATCGACTCAGTGTGTTCTTAATTCGCACTGGTACTTTTTCGAGTAAGGAATCGACATAATGGAATCGGATAGAACTAGAACGATCTGTTGCCATGACCCTCACCTTCCGAATTCCGACACAAAAAAGCCGTATAACATGCCTCAAGCGCACTCAGGATATATTTACTTGCCTTTATTGCAGATACATATTACCGTATTGCGGTAATTATATTTTTGCGATAACTTTCATTTCAACTGCGATAGGTGTCGGTAAGGCCCGAATCGCTAGAGTTGTACGGGTAGGACCATAGTGACCAAGAGTTTCAGCCCAGACTTCATTATAACCCGCAAAATCTCGATCCATGTCCACCAAAAAGGAAGTTACATCGACAATCTTGTCCATTGATGAACCTGCTTCCTCTAGGATTCGAGCAATGTTTTCTACAACTGCTCGTGTTTGTGCTTTGATATCATATTCGACTGGATTGCCGTCATCATTGCGAATAGGTCCTCCAGGGATCGCATTGGTTCCTGGTTGCCGTGGACCAACACCTGAAAGATAGAGTAAATCCCCTACTTGACGAGCATGCGGATACATACCCACTGGCTTAGGAGCAGCTTTACTGTTC
>JABGWN010000252.1 GCA_018645535.1 Methanobacteriota archaeon | reverse complement strand
GTAGACGCCGCCATCAGCCTTCATCTGTACAATGACAGTAGACCATGACAAGTCGTCTCCAGCGTCAAGTGACACGTAGACGATTGCTTCTCCAGTTGCTGTGGAGAGGGTTGTTCCTGCGCTGTTGACTTCAAAGTCATACATCGAGAAATCGCCGTCTGTGTTGCCTTCTGCAAGCTGGGAAGCCCAGACATACAGAACACCTGCCAGTACAACTGTGATTGCGACCATTAGGATGGTTGCAATTACAGGGCTGACTGCTTCTTCATTCATGTTTTCGTTTTTCATATTTTTGTCCTCCATTACCCATATCGGGCGTATCTTACCCACCATCAAGATGATATTTAAACACATCGGGATGAATGAATGGTTTCTCGGAGTTTGTTCGCGATACTGCGCCTTAATTTATTTTCATAAATAAAAATATAACAGGCCCAGCGAGTAGTACAATTCATTTGTAAATAACAGAACGTTATCACTAAATTGTAACAAAAAAGAGGTGAACAGGGTGAGAGCTTACGGAGAGGGGATGGGATGCACTCAACGAGAACTTTACAGCCCTGTTCAGTATAGACTATGCACTTCGCCTTTATATTAGTTGTCAGTATTGAGAATCCAGAGTTAAATCGCTTTACTCTACTGTCAAGATCTCTGGACCGCCTTCGGTAACGAGAACTGTATGCTCGAATTGACAGATGTTGCCTCCATCTTTGCAACCAAGCACATGGTATGTCTCCAAGAAACGAATACTGATCAATTTCTTAACCAGGGCGCGCCATTTGCTTTGACGGGATGCTTCATCTGCCTCTGGGAATGGTTTCTCAAGCATGGGATAAGCCCAACGTTCTGCGAATGGTAGGGTCGAGTATCTTTCTTCGAGATTGCGGGCCATTTGAGCTCCCAGTGGTTTGAGTTGACCTTTAGCACGGGCTTTCCTTGAGGTGGTTAAACCTGTAATTCGATAAATGTTCGATGAATTTGGAGTCCCGAGATTCTTGATCATTCCAGATGAACCTGTTGTATTGAATGGCTCGATTGCATAAATTCCGCCTTCCTCAACGACACCTCTGAATCCTTGATTATCTGGACCACAGGCATATGATGGTACTGAAACTCCGGCATGAAGTTCCCATGGCTTGAGTTGATGACCACATAAATTTCGAATCGGTTGAAAACCAGCATCAAGAGACGGTTGGGCTGCAGCCTGACCTACTTTGTACCATGGCGTACCTGGATGAAGCATTTCGATTGCAGCATCTCTGGCTTCTTTAGCGGCTTTGATTTGTTCTGTGTGTTCGTTTCCGTTACCGATTTCAAATGTTAACGCATTGTCAGCGATGTGGCCTTTGATATGGACTCCAAAATCAATTTTCACACAGTCTCCTTTTTGCAGGACCATTTCGCCATCCCATCCTTCAACAGAATTGATATTGTGATCTGTGGTGAAATGAGCAGCGAGATCATTTACTGCAATGGTGCCGGGGAAGGCAGGTTTACCTCCATGTCTGTGAATGTAGCGTTCTGCAGATTCGATGACTTCGTGAAAGGTCTTTCCAGGCGTCAATTCGAGTTTCATCGCTTCAAGCGTTCTGCGAGCAACATGGCCCGCATCCTTCCAATACTTTAGCGTCGATTCTTCCACCAAGAGACCACGTCATTCGTAGGTACCACGCCCTCTCTCATAACAGTTACCAACGAATCAGTGTTGTTGAAATCGAATTTTACAAATGTACTTCCGGGCCCTGTGAGCCGATTACCATCAATAATTGCGATTTCTTCCAATCCCAATCCTACAGCAGCGTCTCGAACGGTGAGAGCCGGCTCTTCACCTGCTTCATTTGCACTTGTTGCAGTCACTGGGCCAACCGCTTCAGCAAGTTGGCGGGCAATTGGATGATCAAAAACACGTATTGCTATTGAATCTCCTCCGATTCTTTTGTCAACCGTTTCTTTGCTTGGAAAAATTACAGAGAAGCACCCTCGAGGGAAAGCCGACAAAAACTCCTCAATATCTGGATGGATTTCAACCATGTCTCGAACCTGATCAAGCGATGCTACTCCAATCGAAACTGGCTTTTCTGGCGATCTTACTTTCAATTCAAATAATCGATCTAATCCTTCTGATGTTGGAATGCAACCTAGCCCGGGTAATGTAGAGGTGGGGTAGGCAATAACCCCTCCATCTTGGATATAGGATATCTGCGCCTCTGAGAGCGTCATTTAATCACCTCAACGAGTCCATTCTGAACAATGCAGATGTGCGATTTCTTCTGCTACGTCCTTATCTGCAGTTTTTACTAAGAGTTTTCCACTCGGATAGAGAGTTAAATCTGCGTTGCCTGTAAAAGTCCAGACTATTCTTGATTGAACACCAACTTCAAATCCAGCTTCTGAGATTTTCATCCCTACTGCCTCTATATCGATTGATTCAATACCATCTGGGACAATTTGCCAAGCGGCTTTATTTCCGCAAAGTTCCATTGCAAAACCTTCGGTCATGAATTCACCTCATAGATTGTCTGTATCGGATGGCGGGCCGCTCGGAGGACCTGATGGTGGACCGCT
>JABGWN010000038.1 GCA_018645535.1 Methanobacteriota archaeon | reverse complement strand
TCTGTAATAGATCGGTCAAACTTAATCCTCTGGAACAAACATTTCATCTTGGTAAGCTGTTATTTCGTCACCAGATTCTTCTTCCTCGATTGTTACCGTTTCTTCATCATCATCAAATTCTACGATTGTCCCGTAATATTCCTCTCCATCAATGTCAACGCCAACGTATGATCCAATGTCAAGTTCTTCATTTTTTGAACTAGATTCTTCTTCATCTAAACCGTCATCCATTTCTTCACCTTCAGACTCTACATCATCTGAGTCTTCGATTTCTGATTCGTCTGCTTCTTGTTCATTTTCTGACTCTTCAATTACATCATCATCTTCGAGTGATTCTTGGATTTCTGCCTTATCTTCACTTACTTCTTTCATAGCCTTGACACGGGCTCTCCAAGATGGTGCTAAAACGAGATGCGTGTACAAACTTCCAATCAATCCGATGGTTGAAAGTAGCATGAGGAATATTCCGTCAAGATAGAATCCACCTGGCATAGAACTTGCATCACCAGCAAGTGGTGTTAATGAGTTCTTACACTCACCAACCTGCACTGTTGAATCACAAGGGTATGCTTGGCCTTCGTCGATGACGATACCGTCCGCATTCATCCATCCATCTCCAGCCTCAGTTTCTAATTCTACTGTGCCGCCTTCACCATCAACGAAGGGGAATAATCCGTTTGCTAAAGCCGCAATGATCATTATAACCAATCCTGTGTGAATTAATGGCCAGAATACATCATGCCATTGCTTCGACATAAAGCGAGTATGCCATTTCGTAGGGAAGGTTTTGACGGTTTCAGCTTCCTCATCATCAATACTCGAAATTGAATCTTCATGATTCTCGATAGAGGTGACGAATTCAATCATATCGATGTTTCCATCTGAGTTTTCATCCATTGAATCCATCATAGAATCGAGTTCGGACTCAGACAATTCATAGTCGAGGAAGTGGCCTAGTTTAGAGCCCAATTCTACTCTCGTAATCATTCGATCTCCATCTTCATCCATATTACCAAATGCATTTGAAAGTGTTAAATCTTGTTCATCAATCGAATCTAAGATATCATCGTAAATTTGGCTTAGGCTGCGATCTTCAGTAACCACTTCTTCAGCAGATTCTTCATCAATGATTTCTTCCTCAGATTCTTCTTCCTCTGTTTGCTCATCTGGTTCTTCAAAGACTTCATCAGATTCTTCTTCGACTAGCTCTTCCTCAGATGGCTCTTCTTCAGTCAGTTCTTCCTCAGACTCCTCATCTGGGGCTTCTAATACTTCTTCAGATTCGTGGGATTGGATGTCAGTTTGCGCCTCTACATTTCTAGCATTCCATGCGCCAGCAGCTGTTTCTAGTTCTTCCTTCTTGAGATATAAATTGTCATCTGAATTGTAATCTTTTGCAAAGGCTATGAAGGCTTCTTTATCGGAATCATTAATCTCTGCAGCATTCATTACTTTCGAAAGTACATTTTCATTATAATCAAGAACGGTTTCTTCCTCGATTGATTCATCTGTAATTGGCTCAACATGTTCTTCTTCACCACCAATAATTGTTTGAAGTTCTTGTAGATCTACAAGACTATCTCCGTCCTCATCAATAGCAGCAACCAATTTATCAACTTGACTCGGTGGTAAATCTGCTAGGTTAAGTGAGAGTAATCCTGCTTTCAATTCATCTGAATCAATTCGACCGTCTCCGTTTGTATCAAATCGACCAAACAAAGTTTTCACATCCATAGAATTGGTTGCCATCCATGTGCGCAAGATATCAATGACGTCATCTGCTACGAAAACTACGCCGCATTCAGGGCATTTTGTGGAATCAAGAGGTACCAGGGCATTACATGCACCACATTCACCCAAGGCATCTTCAGAAACTCCAGAAAATGAAATTCCACATTCCGGACAGTTCTCTGAATCAATCGGCACGACTGCTCGGCAAGAACCACATTCTGCCATTGCTATCTCTTCATTTTCGTCGGTCATACCATCGTCACCGGTCTAACTCAACACCTTGGCGATTATAATCCTTCACGAAGATTCTAACGATGAAACCTATGTATCTCTTGTGTTCTCGTGGTTTCAAGGCGATATTGTGGCAGGCCAAATTCATACACTCCTTTTATCATCCACCGAAGATTTTGTATCGGCATTCGATAGGATTGATTATGAAGAGACGTCTCACAGAGTCTTCATCTCAAGAATGCCACCGCGAAGACTAATTGAACGTTTAGATATTATTGATATTGAGACTTATTGGCTTACGGATCGAGCAGGTGAAGGTACGATTCCACCAAGTTACAACACATTGCTATCATTGATCTCAAATAGATTGGCTAATCATAAAGGAACTATTTTCTTAGAGGGATTAGAATGGCTTTCATCTTTACATGGTTTCGATTCATTACTCGGTTTTATCCGAACTCTTTCAGATTCCGTACACCGCACTTATTGGAGTATATATCTCTCCGTCAATGAAAGTTCATTCAGTTCAATTGAATTAAATCAAATTACGAGAGAAGCGCCCATTCTAAACATCGTTTGGGAGGATGAAATGGATTCAATAGAAGATGAGCCTATTGATTTCATCGGAATACAAAAATCAGAAAACTTAGAAATTGAACTACACGACGATGGAACTCCCAAATTATTATTTCTTACACGGTTACCTGAAAATGGTTTTTCGAAATCCTTACTTCAAAGAAGAGTGCTTCAATGGCGTAGAATGGGATTGGATGTTTCCGAGATCGAATCTGCTCTTTATGCCTCTAGTACAGACTCCATGTATCAAGCCTACAATCTAATCGAAGAGAAAGTACGTAGAGCAGTGCAACTCGATAATTGGGTTTCCGAAAATGTTACTGACTCTCAGGAACGGTCAGTAGCTCAATTTAGAATACGTCAACTAACAGGATTGGATGAGTTAGAACAGAGATACTTCTTGGATTAATTTTGGTATGCGGCTGGACTCAGCCTCGATTAAAGAGAGCCACGCCGATTGAATCAATTTCGTAGCAATGTCCCTTAATTCAGAACTTGTTGTTCTATCAGATATATCATCGATAACAATCGTATCAATACAACGAACTAAAATTTCAATTTGTTTTGATGACTTATTGTGTATGAAATGTAAACCTCTCCTGGCTACAAAGAGTTCGCATGCTACTACTTCTGAGGCTCGACGGACTGCTTGAAGCAAATTCCAACATGCAGTTGAGCCCATACTAACGTGATCTTCTTGCCCTGCAGATGTTGTTGTGGAAAATGATGTCCGCGGTGAAGCATGACCGTGTAATTCACCAAGCGAGGCACCAGCGGAATACTGGACAATCATCAATCCTGATTCCAGTCCTGCATCTTCTGCCAAAAAAGGTTTGATTGCCAAGCGATTAGGATCGAGCATCTGGTCAATTCTCCTTTCGCTTATGGATGCGATTTCAAACAAAGACAAGGACATTGCATCTGCTGTTAATGCTAAAATCTCCCCATGGAAATTCCCTTGTGAAACTATTTCATGCCGTCCGGGATTAGATATGTCTGGGAAAATGAGTGGATTATCCGTTGCAGAATTTAATTCCGTATGAACTACATCGTTCAAACGTTGCAGTGTCTCGGAAACTGCTCCATGTACTTGTGGAATGCAACGAAATGAATACGGATCTTGTACTCGATTGCAATTTTTATGTGTTGTAAGAATTGATGAATCCGATAGAATCGTGCGTATTCTATTTGAAACAAATATCTGGCCAGGATGAGGGCGTGCTCGATGTACTCTCTCATCCATTGGGGTAAGAGTAGACTCGGTTGCATCGATCGACATACATGCAACGAGATCAGAATATGTGAGAAGGTTCTTGAGTTGTTCTAGCGCAATACAAAGGAATCCTGTCATTTGACTGGTTCCATTAATCAAGGAAAGACCATCTTTAGCACGTAATGTCAGTGGGAGTAATTCGCATTCTATGAGTACATCTTTTGCATTCCGTGTCTCATCATTAAACAAAACTGAGCCTTCGCCAATCAATCCTAAAGCCAAATGGGAGAGAGGTGCTAAATCACCACTAGCTCCTAAACTTCCAATGCGAGGTACTACTGGATGTATTCCCATATTGAGAAATGTTACGAGTTGGTTAATTACGTCGGGGTGGCATCCTGAATTTCCTTTTACAAGCGAATTAATTCGTACACACATCATTGCACGGACCTCTTCTACGGACATCAAATCCCCTAACCCAGTCGCATGGGATCGTACCAAATTTAATTGGAGCGTTTCTAGCTCTGCTGAATTGATTTGGGTATTGACCAAGGAACCAAAACCAGTATTTATTCCGTAGACAACCTCATCTTCCTGCAATATACGATCGACAACAGAACGTGCACTTCTTACACGAATCATTGATTCTTCCGCTATTTTCACAAGAGAAAAATTTGTGGCTACTTCGAAAACTTCAGATGAAGTCAAAGTTGTTCCATCAAGAGTAATCGTTCGTTTAATCATTTTATTCACCTTTGAAAATATCTTGAAGAAGATTTTTATCCACAGAGTTAGGTAACGTAACTTTGAGAGATGCATTCGTTTTCATTGCTTCTTTTATTGAAGATACAGCACCTGAATTTCGAGCCCATGCTCTGCGAGCAACACCATTGTTTACATCCCAATGAAGCATTGATTGAAGTTTTGTTTTAGAGTCCTCTGAGCCATCGATGACCATCCCAAAACCACCATTCATGACTTCGCCCCAACCTACGCCGCCGCCGTTGTGTAAACTAACCCATGTAGCTCCTCGAATCGCATCTCCGATGAAATTCTGAACAGCCATATCTGCTGTCCATTTTGAACCATCTCTGATATTCGCAGTTTCCCTGTATGGAGAATCGGTTCCACTAACATCATGATGATCTCTTCCAAGAATTACAGGAGCAGATATGCGTCCTTCAGCAATTGCTTCGTTGAACCTAGTTGCAATTGCATTTCTTCCGCGTTCATCTGCGTAGAGAATACGGGCTTGTGATCCAACGACTAACTTATGAGAATCTGCTTCTCTAATCCATTTTAGATTATCCCGTATTTGTTGTTTGACATCTTCATCTGTTTCTACATCATACAATTCTGAAAGCGTTTCAGAGGCGATTTGATCTGTAACTTGCAAATCAATCGCTAATCCAGATGAACAAACCCAGCGGAAAGGTCCAAATCCACGGTCAAAGCACAATGGGCCCATGATATCTTCAACGTAAGATGGATATTTGTATTCTCCGAGTTTGTTAAAAATATCTGCTTTTGCACGCCCCGCTTCAAGTAAGAATGCATTACCATAATCCCAGAAGAACATACCTCTTTCAGACATGGAATTTATTGCAAGTACATGTCTTTGCAAAGTTGATTGTACTGCAGATCTAAATTCATCAGGACTAGTATGCATGAGTTCTTGTGATTCTTCGAAGGATAAATTAGCAGGATAATATCCCCCCTGGTAGGGATTGTGCAGGGATGTTTGGTCGCTCCCCAAATGCACCATGACGTCTCGTTCAACCAAGCGTTCCCATAATTCGACAATGTTGCCAATGAAGCCAATAGATGTGCCAACCTTTTGGTTTGCAGATTCAAGCATCAAATCGATCGCTTCGTCAACATCTTCTGAGATCTGTTCAACCCACCCTTGTGAATGACGCTTTCTTGCGGCGATAGCGTTTGATTCTGCTACGATACATGACACTCCTGCAATAACTGCTGCCTTGGCTTGAGCCCCTGACATTCCACCTAATCCAGAGGTAACGAAACATAATCCTCCCAGATTACCATTTGCGGCAATACCAAATTTCATTCTTGCCGCATTCATCAACGTAATTGTTGTACCGTGAACGATACCTTGGGGACCGATATACATGTACGAGCCAGCGGTCATTTGACCGTATTGAGTCACACCCATTGCGTTTAATCGCTCGTAGTGGTCTACTGATGAGTAATTCGGAATCATCATACCATTCGTCACAACAACGCGGGGAGCTCTTTTATTCGAAGGGAATAATCCGAGAGGATGGCCAGAATAGATGACGAGTGTTTGTTCATCAGTCATTTGTGAAAGGTAATTCATGACCAGTAAATATTGAGCCCAGTTCTGAAATACTGCGCCATTCCCACCATATGTAATCAGTTCATTAGGGAATTGGGCAATCAAAGGATCAAGATTATTGTCGATCATTAACATAATACCCGCTGCTTGTATTGAATTGGCTTGATATTGGTCAATAGGGAGCGCTCTAATCACACAATCTGGGCGGAAACGATACATGTAAATGCGACCATAAGTCCGTAATTCTTCAAGAAATTCCGGGCCGAGTGTACTGTGTGCGGATTCTGGAAAATATCGAAGGGCATTTTCTATGGCTAACCTTTCTTCTTGAGGAGAAAGAACTTGTTTACGAATAGGCGCATGGTCTACTGAAGCATCTAATCCCGGATGCTTTGGCAACTGAGAAGGTAATCCAGCACGTATCATTGCGATTCGTCCCACTTCATCCATAGGTGTGCGTAGGATTGATGGCCTTTGAGGATTGTTCACAACTCAATACTTCGACGGATTCAATAATAGGGCTGCGATGGCTAACCAATGACCGTTAATGGTGATGATGAGAAATTGGACTTCTCGAAGGTCCAAAGGGCTGATAATCAATCATTTAATGCTGTTTTAGGTAGCACAATCGCTGTTTGTCTCGTATTCCTATTCGTATCTGCATTATTCGGCGATTCATTTGTTAATGTAGTCCAAGATCGTTCATCTGAACAAGGGAATGTTCCAATTTGGGAACGTTATCTCGAAGACTATACAGTTGATACAGACTTTGGATATATTTTGGAGGTTGGCCCTTATGAAATTCTTGAAACTCCAAACGAATGGAATTCTACGCATCACTTTGTTGAATATATCCTCCCCCTAGAAGAAGGTGGTGCTGCACCAAACGGATTGATTAGTTTAGCTGTATGGAGACCAAATGTACCAGACGGAATTACTGTTCCAGTTATAGCGGAATTCGGACCATATTTCCAAGAACCATCTGTTGAAACTCCAACTATTGAAGTTCCTGGAAGTTGGCTCGGAACGATGATGGTTGAACAAATGTTACCTCATGGATATGCATTCGCACAAGTATCGGTTGCAGGTACAGGTCGTTCGAACCATTGTATGGATCTTATGGGAACTGCTGAACAATTAGGAAATGATGCCGCTGTTCGCTGGCTTGGTGAGCAAAATTGGAGCAATGGCAACGTAGGCCTGATTGGTAAATCCTATGATGGCTCAACTCCATGGCAAGCCGCTATGTTTGGGGCAGAACATGATTATCTGAAAACGATTGTACCTATTTCAGGACTTATCGGCGTTAAGGAATTGATGTGGAGGAACGGTAGCGCAGAAGCACGCGCCCCCATTATGCACAACGGTGTTTATGGTTCATATGGTTTAGATGGAGATGAAGAAGATTATCAGAACATATGTCCAGATTACCTCATCGGCCCCGGTACCGGAATGAGTGCTTATCTCTTGGGTTCTGAACAATTTGGAGACTACTGGGCAGAACGATACTTCTTAGACAGAGTATTGGAGAATTATCAAGGTTCAGTTTATCTCATTCAAGGAATGCATGATTGGAACGTCGATCCGCACATGGCGGTTCCAACGATGAACTCGCTAATTGATGCAGGAATTGAAGCCAAGGGCCTATTCGGTCAATGGGACCATGATTACCCAGATCGTCCCATTCAACTTGATGATCGTAGTGACATGGGTGGTCGCGGAGGCGAGGCTTTTCCTGAAATGATTCGATATGATTGGATGCAAGATCTCTATGAGTGGTTCGAATACTATCTCCAAAATCGTGGTGAACAACCTGGTCAATACATAGAGATACAAGATAACCTAGGTGAATGGAGGCTTGAAGATCGATACCCTCCTTCAGATACGACAGAATGGATTGGAAGTTTGGGAGCTGAGTTATCTAATATTGGAGGGTCCTTGACAGTGCTTCCAGATGCTTCGACAGGTCCTGTATGGGAAACTGAGCCACTTACTGAGACCGTACGAATTGCAGGAGTACCACGTCTCCATGTCGATGTTACGACTGCCACTGTTGGGGGACAGTTGTACGCATTACTCGAGGATTGCTTCGAAAATTCATGCATACATATCGGACACGCAATCATGGATATGAGATACCATGCTGGAGGAGATCAAATTCAAACTTGGACTCCGATTTTTGAAACAATAAATGCGAAGATGGAATTTATGCCCCTTGATGCTGTTCTCTTGGAAGGACATACTATTCGTCTATCATTGACTTCAACAGGCGAGGATTATCTTCCAGCAAGTACTTCTTCCCTTGTAACTATTCAGGAAGGAGCAACCTCAACACTTCAACTCGATGTCATCGATGAATCGAGTGATTCCAGACGTTACTTTACGCCACCAGAGTGTCTGCACGAAGTCTGCCTTGGTTCTTAGGATTCCATAGTGTGAATATGATTCCACTCACTACCATGAGAATCGAATAGGCCAGAATTCCTTGCTGAAGGTTAACAACACCTTCCTCAATCAAATAACCTGCGGAAATAGTTGAGATCACTTGCCCTATTGACATGAGAAGCATATCTGTTGAGAAAACACGGCCTCTCATTTCATCCTCCACCCATTCTTGCGTAAGTACTGTGGACAGAACCCAATTTCCGCCACTAGCAGTGTGGGCTAAAGTTACAAGCGCAAGTGTCAATAAAATTGGTCCTCCTAGGCTTAATCCAACAAGAGTATAGAAAAATCCACTCACAATAATTAGTAATCCAACCATCTTTGGCCACTTAGTAGAATCCTTAAACACACTTCTGGCTAATATCGGCCCAATGCCAGTGCCAATCCCACGGGCAAAGAAGAAAATCCCAAATCCAAGAGCGGTTCCTACGAATGTGATTTCATTTCCAGCTAACACGAGGAATACTCCTGCGAGCCCTCCGCCTGCAATATTCCATGATGTCTTAGCAAAGATAATTCGTAAGAGACGAGGTTCACTCTGTATTCTCTTTTGACCGAGCCATATGTCCTTTAGAGAACTCTTAATCAGGGATCCTTCACTCGATTTATCAAACGTTTGGGGGATGACAAGAGGAAGTAACATCAATGTTCCAAACAGAAATGTAATTGAATCGATTATGAATGCTACATTTTCACCAAAGACTGATACGACTAGTCCACCGGAAAAGGCGCCAAGACATAATGCTGTAGACCATGTAGCGCTATCTAGTGCATTAGCAGTAGCCAAATCTTCCTTACTCACAATATTCGGCAATGCTGCTCTTTCGGCTGTAACATACAGTCCGTGTAAAGCCATCATAATACCAGAGACCGTAAACATCCACCACATATCTTCGGGACCATTTACACCGAGAAATGCGAGTGCTAAACCGATTTGGAATAAATTCGTGATTATCATCAATTTCTTACGGTTTACACGATCAGCGAGTAAACCAAAAAGGGGTTGCATAAGGGCAAATGAACCCATCCGAACTGCCATCAAAATACCTAGGAGTAATTCCGATTCAGTATATTTTAGAATTATTACGAAGAGTGCGATGGTGTTGAACCATTCTCCAAACATGGACACAAAAGCTGCTAGCCAAAATCTACGGTAGTTTCGATTGGTTTTAACCAAGCGAACATAGGAATTGCTAGACATGATAATGACCTATTCTTCTTCGAGAACATTACTGTCTTTCGTTAATGAAACTACAATCCACTTGGATGTTGGTGTATTTGATTTTTCAGCAACCGAATCTAGCGGAACTAATTCATTGGCTTCTGGGAAATATGCGCCCATGTTTCCTTGAGGAATATCGTAAGCAACAACAATCCAATTATTGGAATGACGAGTTGTTCCTTCGAAATGGCTCTCAAGATGAATTATATCTCGCGTTTTAAGCCCCTTTTCAGCCATATCTAAAGCATTCATTAGAACAACACGCCTGTTTCCGTGAATCCCTCTATATCTGTCATGAAGGCCGTAAATTGTGGTGTTATATTGATCGTGGCTCCTCATTGTCATGAGCACATATTCATTTTCTTCAACAGATACATCTGGTAAAGGATTCATAGAAAATACGGCTTTACCAGAGGCGGTATGGAATTTCAACTCATCACGAGGTGGATTTGGTAGCAAAAAACCATTTTCTTGACGAACGCGTTCATTATAATTCTCAAATCCATTTAATGAATGTGACATCAAATCACGAATTTCGTCATAATTTTTTGACATAGTGAGCCATGGAAGATTCTCTGGAACTAATCGATGTCCTAATTCTGCAACGATAGATGGTTCGCTCATCAATGTTGATGACGTTGGTTTAAGTTTGCCTTCCGATCTATGAACCACACCCATCGAATTTTCAACTGTAACGAATTGTTTCTTTGAACCTTGAAGATCAATTTCTGTCCGCCCCAATACTGGTAAAATCAGTGCTGTTTTTCCTGTAATAAGATGGCTGCGATTTAGTTTCGTTGATATCTGTACTGTGAGGTTTATATTTTTGATTGATTTTGCAGTCCGTCTTGTATCAGGTGTGGCAGACAAAAAATTTCCACCCATGCAGACAAAAACATCCACATCTCCTTGTTCCATCGCTCGTATTGATTCGACTACATCATATCCATGTTCCTTTGGTAATTCAAAACCAAGTCCGTTTTGCATGGTTTCAATGAAGTTGTCAGATGGAGCCTCCCATATGCCAACTGTTCGGTCACCTTGGACGTTAGAATGTCCGCGAACTGGGCAAACACCAGCACCTGGCCGTCCAATATGTCCTCCGAGCAGCAGGAGATTGACAACTTCTTGAATTACTGCTACCCCGTTTCTATGTTGAGTAAGACCCATGGCCCAACAAGCGATGGTAGCATTTGAGCTTCCACACATATCTGCAAATGCAATAATCTCCTCTTTGGAAATCCCAGAATCTTGAATTGCTTGTTTCCAAGAAAACCCGTCCATATGCAACTTTAATTGATCAAATTGAATGGTATACTTTGCAATGAAGTTATTGTCGAACTTATTGGTATCCAAGAGGTGTTTAATCACACCCTGAAAGAGCGCAGCATCTCCACCGATTTTCACTTGTAAATGCATATCAGAGAGTTGGGTAGATGTCAAATCTAATTCCATATATTCTTGAGGATGTTTAAATCGAGATAATCCAGTTTCAGGCAGTGGATTGATATTTACAATTTTAGAACCATTTCGCTTTGCATCTCTTAATGCGGTGAGCATACGAGGGTGGTTTGTCCCTGGGTTTTGTCCCACGACTATGATCAAATCACTTTTGTTGAAATCTTCTAAGTGAACAGTTCCTTTACCGATTCCAATTGTGGATCCCAAAGCCTTTCCACTTGATTCATGGCACATGTTTGAGCAATCGGGGAGATTATTGGTGCCAAGACTTCGAACAAGGGCTTGGTAAAGAAATGCTGCTTCATTCGAAGTCCTTCCAGATGTGTAATACACCCCTCGAGTGGGTTTTTCCATTGATTTTATCGATTCTGAAATCAAATCAAAAGCGTCATTCCAGGCGATAGGTTCGTAGTTGGAACTTCCAGACTTGAGTATCATCGGATACGATATACGTCCCTGTTTATTCAGCCAGTAATCAGATTTCTTCAACAAAGTTTGAACATCATATCGTTTGAAGAAATTAGGATTCACTCTATCCTTCATAGCTTCGTCTGCTACTGCTTTAGCACCATTCTCACAAAACTCAAACGATGTTCTGTGATTCGGGTCCGGCCAAGCACATCCAGGGCAATCAAAACCCTCTTTCTGATTAACCATGAGTAGAGTCTTGATCGTTTTAGAAACTCCCATTTTCCTTATACCATGATTAAGCGATGATATTGCTGCTGGTATACCCGCAGCACTTTTCTTTACTTTAGTCAAACGAAGAGAGTTCAAATCTGCTGGTGTAACCCCTTCGGATGGTTCCTGCATATCTGTGCCAAGCAATAACGTTCATCAAGTCTTGTGGAGAAATTCTAATTAATTCCTACTTTCCAAGCACCAGACTCTCTTACGAATCCATAGAGACAGATACCATTCTCTCGTGCCAATTCCATGGCAGCGCTTGAAAAGGCTCCTACTGATGCAATATTTGAGATGCCAATACGAGAGGCTTTGGCTACGATATCCCAACCACATCTTCCTGAAAGCAATAATGTGAATTCATTGAAACCGTTTATGCCGGATAGAATGGCTAACCCTACAGTTTTGTCAACCGCATTATGCCTACCTATATCTTCTGCAACAAAATGAACATCTCCAGTTGAATCCAAAAGAGCAGCACCGTGGCATCCTCCTGTCGCTTCAAAGAGTTTCATTCCACCCCTCATTTCATCAAGAGCTTCTTTTAATTCCCTGTGCGATAATTGTTTGCTACGTGAGATTTGTTTGCCATAGATTTGATCAACTGATAGATCTGGATGATTACATCCTCCACAGGAAGTGGTAATGAGTCTAGGTTCAGGTTGGTTGGTGATTCTTGAATTATAATACGAATTTACTTTGCCATCCACAACAACGTTTTCAAATTCATTTCCTGATGGCAGTGAATTAGTTAGCCCTTCGCACAGGAGATGACCAATATGTAATTCCATGATTTTTGTTGGTGTTCCGAGTAATGATGTATGGGGTTCTATGGCTCCACTTTCTCCTATGCAGTGGAGTGTAATGATGGATTCTTGGACGATTAACTCAGATCTAATGTTCGATTGATTATCCACTAATCGCTGTAAAGGAATTTGTTGATATTCATGCTCCATCATCATCGACCTCAATATCAAAAAATTCAAACTGTAAAGCCACCAATTCTGCAGAACTCTTAGCAGCCGAATATGCTTCTAATGGTTCAGCATTAAGTTCTAAGAACCGATTCCCCCAACGAAATTTACTGAGAATTATTTCTGCCTGTTCATATTCCCCCATCAGAACGCATGCTGCTGCAATTGCTTCAACAGTAGATAATTTTGATGGCTTACCCCAATTCACAGGGTTAGCAGCGAGTAGAAGTGGTAATGTTCTGGCTTGAAGTCTTGTCCGCTTCATTACTTTCTCCACTGAGGATTCAATATGTGCCCAAGAACAATCCAGTCCGACGATTGCTCCATTTCGTTCGAATAATTCTCTGTCTTCTGGTCCCAATACCTTTCCGCAGAGTGGTTCAAGGATGATGCCTTTACGCGGTAGTCTTCTGAAATCTTTGTGGAGCGTTAGTAAATCATCCTTCGAAGCTCGTACAGCAGTATTTTTCTTTGGATCATCTTGAGCAAGCCAGATGGCATGCAGGGGAATTGTCAAAACTTCACCTCAAATCTTTGAGATAGTCACCAATAGTCATTCCTCTCGATTGACCAGATCTGCCAACCATGGATTCATGGTCATTTGCAGATTCAATCATCAAAGAAATACCTAGAATCATTTCTAATTTCCGAATAACAGCATCTGTAGGAGGCTTACCTGATTCTGCTGATTTGATGACATTGATAGTTTCCGCCATGCGCTTTGCGAGTTGAGTTTGGTCCCATCCTTTAGATTCCCTGCCAGATGTAATTCTGCGAGAGAAGTCAGAGGCAAGTTCCTTTTCAGTTTTATTCATGAGATTATTTCGTTTGGAACGTGAAGGTTGCGAACTTCGCTGAGGTGTAGAACGAGCCCTGGATAAGCCAGGCGCTTCTTGCTTAGGTTGGAGATTAAGTTGTCCGATGCATCTCTGGCAAATTGCCAACATTGCTTTGTTAACACGGTGTTCCCGTGTAGATACCTTTGTTGCCCCACATAACTCACAATCCGCCATAGTATCCCTATTTTCTCCTGAACTCGACAATTGATGAACCCTTCGCAATGAATCCTCATGGTGGAAACGATGTGTTGATGAACTACTGACGTTAGGAGTAAATGATTACGATGGGTACTGAAGTAGAGCGCGGCTCCGATTCAATGAAATCCTCAAAGGATGATGACCTCCAAGTTTTAGAATCAGAATTTAGGAATTTACAAGAAAAAACTCAAGAGTTGATTAGCGAAAGGACACATCTCGAATCAGAACTAAGAAGTGTCAAAAAGCAAGCATCTCGCCTCGAAGAAGAGGTGCGCCACTTACGATCTCCTCCTCTGATTATTGGAACTCTACAGGATGTACTAGACCCTGAAAGAGCGATTGTACGTTCATCAAACGGTACTGTTTTCCAAGTTGCTTTAAATCAAAGAATTGAGCCTTCCCTGCTAAAACCAGGTACTCGGGTAGCGTTGAATCAAGATACACTTTCAGTTATTGAAGTACTCAATGATGCATGGGACCCAATCGTTAGTGGATCAGAAATGATTGAGAAACCAGATACGACATATGATATGGTTGCTGGATTAGATGAAGAAATATTATCAGTTCGAGAAGCGATTGAACTTCCGTTATTGAAACCTCATCTCTTTGAGAAAGTGGGTATAAAAGCACCGAAAGGAGTACTCCTCGTTGGTCCTCCCGGTTGCGGTAAGACATTGTTAGCAAAAGCTGTAGCCCACCATACAAATGCCACATTCATTCGAATGGTAGGCTCTGAATTGGCCCAGAAATATATTGGTGAGGGTGGAAGGCTTGTTCGTGAATTGTTTTCATTGGCAAAAGAAAAATCACCATCAGTAATATTCCTTGATGAAATTGATGCGATTGGAGCAAAACGATTGGATGGTTCGACAAGCGGTGACCGTGAAGTGCAACGAACATTAATGCAACTTCTCGCTGAACTCGATGGATTTGATGAATTAGAAAATGTAAAAATAATCGCTGCCACTAACAGGCCGGACATCCTTGATGATGCTTTACTGAGGCCTGGGAGATTTGATCGTATCATCGAAATACCAATTCCTAATGATGTCTCAAGAACCGAGATTCTTCAATTACATCTTAATTCAATGAATACCAAAGGGGTTCGAATAAAAGCAATTTCTCAGGCAACTGAAGGATTTAGTGGTGCGGAACTCAAGGCCGTATGTGTTGAATCTGGTATGATTGCAATTCGACAAGAACGAAGTATCGTCAAACATTCTGATGTAATGGAAGCGATTCAACGACTCCAAAAGAAAAAGTCTAGAGGAGGATTTACCTCTTCACCTGATAGATTGTATGGATGAAAAGGTCAATGTTCAAAGTCCTTGCTCAAAACCATGAGCCATGGGCAAGTCCATCATTGAATGCGTACCGAACATTTCTGAAGGCAGAGATATTGAGAAAATCCATCGTATAGTCGACGCAGCGCGTATCCCTGGCGTTAAGATATTGGGGATTGAACCAGATTCTGATTACAACCGTACAGTTATCACATTTGCAGGTAATCCTTCAGATGTTGAACATGCTGCATTTTTACTTATCCAAGCATCTATCCAAGAGATCGATATGAGTCAACATACTGGTGAACATCCTAGAATGGGGTGCGTAGATGTCTGCCCATTCGTACCGATTTCTGGAGCATCTATGGAACAATGCGTAGACATAGCCCGACGAGTAGCACGCAAGGTGGGAGATTTGGCAGTACCCGTATTTTTGTATGGTGGAGCTGCCTCTGATGTTTCTAGAAGTTCTTTATCAACACTAAGGAAAGGAGAATATGAAGATTTAATGAATCGTTTTACTGGTAATTCAACAGTACATGGTGAATCCACACGTCTACCTGATTTTGGTACAAAAGAATGGGACGACTTAGCCAAGGGTTCTGGGGCTATTACGATAGGTGCAAGAGATATCCTCATCGCTTACAATGTAAATGTAGACGAAAAGGATGCAGTCATCTCAAAACAAATTGGTTCTATTGTCCGATCTAGTGGAAGATTAATGAAATCAGAAAATAAACGTAACAAGTTTAGGACTCAAGGTTTGCTTAAACATGTGCAAGGCATGGGCGTTCCATTGGAATCTCACGGCATTAGTCAAGTATCTATGAATCTTCAACAATACAATTCAACAAATCTTCATCATGCTTACGATGTAATCTCTTCGCTGGCAAGGGATATGGGAGTGGAAGCCATTGGTTCGGAGATAGTGGGTCTCGTCCCTCTAGAATCGATGGTAGAAGCAGGTAAATGGTATGCGGATTCAGATGATTTATCTGATGTAGACTATGTATCTCTTGCGATAGAAAAACTTGGTTTGAGTAGTATTCACAATTTCAATCCGCATGAACGGATTATTGAATGGTGTTTGGAAGGTGATGATGAATGAATTGGGCAAATGTAACTCTAAAAGAATTCCAATCTGCATTGGCGAGTAGTGCTCCAACACCAGGTGGCGGTTCTGCTGCAGGTGTTGCATTAGGTCAAGCAGCAGCATTAGCGAAGATGGTGGCTGACCTTACACTTGGAAATGAAAAATACAGTGCAGGGTGGGAGATTTCTAATTCTGTAAATGTAATTGCTATTCCCCTTTTAGAAGAGGGATTGGAACTCGCCACCCTAGATAGCCAAGCATTTGATGCAGTTGTATCTGGATTCAAGATGCCTAAATCAACTGATGATGAAAAAGCAATACGAAGAGAAGAAATAAGGAATTCAATGCTGGGTGCTGCTAAGGTGCCTTATGATACGGCTTGTTACGCTCTTAATCTTCTGAAAGTCTTACCGGATTTGGCTTCATTGGGTAATGACAATGCTGTATCTGATGTGGGTGTTGCGGGTTTGTTAGCTTCTGCAGCTCTCAAAGGTGCAATTTTTAATATCGAAATTAATCTCAACTCATTGCCCGAATCGTATGGAGTTGAGATGAGAACTCATCTACCTGAGTTATCAGGTGAAGCCAAAATCTATTCGAGACTTTGTATGGAAGCCGTACGTCGTCGATTATCGAACGAGTGATCCAGTGGAAATCTCACCGTCGATGGTTACTAATTTCACTGAACCGTTGCCATCATCTGCTGCAAGCATCATACCTTCACTCACGACGCCTCGGAGAGGTCTAGGCTTGAGGTTCGCAACAAAGACAACTGACTTATTCATTAGTTCATCAACAGAATAATATTCTTTAATTCCAGCACATATAGTACGCTGCAAATCTGTTCCATCATCAAGTTTGACAACATATAATCGATCAGCGTTAGGATGGTCTTCGACACTTACAATTTTTCCTACGCGCAATTCGACTTCCATGAACGTTTCAAATTCTAGATAGGTAATTCCTTCTGGTTGTTCTTCTTTCATTTTCTTATTCTCCTTTTTGCCACCCTTTACACCATGTGAGATTGTGGATGATTCTGATTCTTCTACAAGTGATTGTTCTTCATGAACAATTTCTTCTAGATCTAAACGTTTGAAAAGTGGTTGATAATTCTCATCCGTGGAACATATTTCTGCAGACCAATCGAGGGCACTCTCCCAAGGTTGCAGATGTACTTCCCCTTCAAGTCCGAGCATGGCCCATAATTTATGTGAGCTAAACGGCAAGAATGGTTGCATCACAACCGCAAGATATCGACAAAGCCTCCATCCAAAAGCGAGTGAAGAAAGAGCTTCATGGCGGCCTTCAGCACCTTCCTCAGTTTTGAGGTGCTTCCATGGCGCAGCATTTTGTAGCATTTGATTTCCATGCTGGGCTGCATTCATAGCAAACCGAAGAGCCTCTTTGTATCGATGTCGTTTTAATGAATCCGTTATTTTTGTATGTAGAGTCTCCAAGAACAACATATCTTCTGAGTGTAGCGCGCTATCATCAAATGGTAATAGAGGGGATTTTCCATCATGTGGCAATCGAGCTGTGAGAGACATTACTCGATTAACGAAGTTACCGTACGTAGCTATGAGTTCGTTGTTGATTCGATTTACGAATTCCTTCCAGGTGAAATCAGTATCGTGACCTTCAGGCATATTGATACTTAGATAATATCTTAATGTATCTGGGTCAAATCGTTCCAAGAATGAAGGGAGCCAAATTGCATGTTTTCGTGATTTTGAAAATTGGCCCCCTGCAAGCATAAGATATTCCATTGCCGGTACGTTATCTTCGAGGTGAAGGTCTCCAGTAACTGGCAAGTCGATAGGGTCTTTTGCAGTTTTACCGTTTCGAACATGATTTAATCCCATTAATATCGCAGGCCAGATAACTGTATGGAATGGAACGTTATCTTTTCCTAAGAAGTAGTAATGACGTGGATTGGATTGTTCATTATTCGTCCACCATGACTCCCATGATGCGGAATTATCAGTATACTTCTCAGACCAAATCTGGGAACATGTAAGGTATCCCTGTACTGCTTCGAACCATACATAAATACACTTTCCAATCCAATCTTGTCCTTCGATTGGGACATCGATACCCCATGTCAAATCTCTTGTAACTGCTCTTGGCCGAAGGCCCATATCCAGCCATTGTTTGGTCATGGCTCGAACGTTTGGCTTCCAAACAGATTGTCTTTGTTTCGCATGCTTTTCTAGAGCTTCCTGAAAAAGGTCAAGGCGATAAAAAAGGTGCTCTGTATCCCTAATTTCAACCTTAAAGGATGGATTCATTTTAGATATAGGATTTCTTAGTTCTGTAGATTCGTAAGTTGCACCACAACTGTCACACTGATCACCTCTGGCGCCATCCGCCTCGCAATTTGGACAGGTACCTTCGATATATCGGTCAGGGAGAAATCTTCCCCCACCAGAGGGATTCAATTCGTAATATTGTTCCATTGTTCGCATTTCAAAAAAACCAGCGTCGTATAAATCTTTAAAATTCGATTGTACACGTTGTTTGTGGCTAACATCAGTCGTTCTATTGAACAGAGAACCTCCATATTCAACACCACGAGAATCGACATTTGGCATCCATGTACATCCAAGATCGAGTAACGCTTTAGAATTGATTTCATGAAAACGATTCACGACATCTTGTGGCTCAATACCTTCCTGTTCTGCAGAGACAGTGATTGGTGTTCCGTGTTCATCTGAACCTGAAACCATTAGCACACGATTACCTAGAGATCGTTCAAATCGAGCATGAATATCTGGTGGTAGGTAACATCCAGCCACATGACCGAGATGCAGTGGCCCGTTTGCATACGGCCATGCCACGCAAATTAGCACGTGGTCTCCATCGCTCATGCACTGCCCAACAAATCAACCATTTTCAACTCGACCCTTACGGATGATTAAGGAACGTCATTTTGAATAACGTTGTCCTCCTAGGGGTGTTTACCTGCGGAAAGGAGTACTCGTTCATCATGGGCCTTGAATTACTAATATTCTATACAATTTTGGCTATTGGAGTCTCCTTTCTATGCTCTATTCTCGAAGCAGTTGTCCTGTCCGTTCCAAATACACAGGTGGCTGTTTGGCAAAAGGAATCAGACAAGCGTGGCGTGGTATGGTCTAAATTGAAAGCTGACGACGCAGTGAAGCCCCTAACCGCCATCCTGACTTTGAATACCATTGCACACACCATGGGTGCGGCTGGTGTTGGTTCACAAGTACAAGATGTGTATGGGAATGAATACCTTACAATAGCATCGATCTTACTTACATTAGCAGTTCTCTTCTTGTCAGAAATTATTCCTAAGACTCTAGGGACAGCATATTGGCGTCAGTTGTCTTTAATCACAGGCAGGTCTCTGGTTGTAATCACAACCCTGCTCGTTTTTATTGTAGCTCCAATCCAGTGGATGAAAAAGATTCTTCCAAGCGCAGATGGCCAATTAGTAACGAGAGACGACCTTGCTGCATTAGCAGATCTCGGTGAAGAAGAAGGAGCTCTTATGGAAGATGAAGAAACTGTTATTCTTAATTTATTGAGGTTAAGAGAGATTCCAATCACTGAAGTGATGACGCCACGCGTTGTAGTATCATCTCTCCATAAGGACAAATCAATACGAGAGGTACTCGATGAGAATCCAGTACTACGATTTTCACGTATTCCTGTGTATAATGAATCAATTGATGATGTACAAGGATTGGTTATACGATCTGAACTCCTTGTCGCAGCAAGTCGAGATGAATGGGACAGAATTGTCGAGGAATTCTTGAAACCAGTGCAGTTTATTTCTATCGATCAAAGTGTAGATTCTGCTCTTGAAATGTTCCTTGGAGAACGACAGCAATTTGCTGTTGTCCGAGATGAATTTGGAGGCACATCCGGTATCCTGACGATGGAGGATGTTCTAGAGACATTACTCGGCGAAGAGATTGTTGATGAATTAGATGAAGTAGATGATATGAGAGAATTGGCTCGTGTCCAAGCGAGCAATCCATCAGAAGATGAGTGATTCCTCGTCCATCCAGTCTAGAATTAATTGATCTCTTTCTTTATTGGTACGCTCTTGGCTATGTTTTAGTTCTTCAACAATGTGATACGTGAAGTTAGAATCACACCTGGAATGTACATCTACTAAATGTTTCCAATGTTTTTGTCCCAGCGTTTTATCGAATTTAGCCTGTATCAGGAGCGTAGGAGCATCTGGAAGCCCCCAATTAGGTGATTCTAAGAACTCTATATCTTTGATATGGTATACAGAATCATTCATAGAATTATAGTGACGGAGCAGTCTTTTCATCATCCATGGATGCAATACTTCCGGTATCCGCAATACCTCACATGTTCTATTGTTAATCAATGAATATGAGGTGACGGGAGATTCAAGAATGACTCCCTTAAGATTACTTGAGGTTTCTAATTCGACTCGCAACCCTCGTTGGGCAATGAAACCACCCATACTATGTCCGTGTACAATGAAACCATTCTCCAGCCAACCGTTATCTGAATACAATTCCATTACTTTTTCAAAATCATGGCATACATGCATAGCAGCCCAGTGATCGACCGGTTTATTCCCACCGTGCGCCCTCATTTCAAAGAGGAGTACATTGTAACCCGAGTCAATGTAAATATTCGAACGGCCTTCCATATTCAAGGATCTTGAGTTCCAACCATGAATAAGTATAGCTAGGGGTTTACCATTATCCATAGGAGTTCTTAGCCAGCGTACTGGGTAACCATCAATATCTTGTTCTTCAAATATTAAATGGTCTGGAATGTCTGGAGTCTTCCTTTGAATTGGCAATATAAACATCAGGCCAAGTGTGAAACTCAACCATAAATCAATGATTATAACTGGAATAAGACAAATCCAGATCAATGCAGCATTAATAGGAATAAAGAGACTGAATGTAAAAAGGGAAACCCACATACAGAGGTGGAGAACAAATGGCCTAAACCGTTTGATGGACATAATCAATCGGAGGTAAAGTGAATGGAATCAATCTTCTGATTCAGAATCAGTTTTCTCTTCATCATTCTTTTCTTCTGATGCTGCTGATTTTGCCTTCTTCTTGTCTTCAACACGCTGAGCATACTTCTCACCAAATTGACTCATACTTTCAAGACGGGCACGGAAACCAGAAGTTTCTCCTCCTTCGGAAATATATCGTACGAGATATGCTCCGAAGATTAAATCGAATAGGCCTTGGCGCAAATCACTGTTGCGTGAGAATTGCCAGTTTACAATCCATAGAATCATCAAGAGTGCTCCAATGGATGTCAGTACAATTGGTGTAGTGCCTTCTGCAAACTTTCCAGCCTGCGTGAATACCATAATGAATCCAATCAAAGACGATACGCCAATATTGTTGACAAACAATCCGTGGAGGAATAGTGGTTTTGATCCATCGCCACGTATGTATCTCGTAGATGATGTGTATTGGCCGAGATTACGCCCGGTCCATATTGGCAATACAATGCCGTTAAAGATGAAAATCAAACCTGCACCTGCGAATAGGAGTGTGTTTGCAAAACCTCCGCTTGCACCACCAGTCGCTACAGACATGACCAGAGCGCCGATTAGAAGTGAGAAATTCACTGTGAAATTAACCCACCAGGATATTACCCGGTTCAAACTTGATGCGATTTCAAAATCAGAAGAAAGGCCTTCTGGACGAGCCTTCTTGACCTTGATTTTCGATTCTTTCTTTGCCTTCTTAGCAACTTGTGTAGCTTTCTTTGGTGCTGCTTTTACCGCTTTTGCTGCCTTTGCAACAGGTTTTGCCTTTTTGACAACTTCATCTTTCGTTTCGACCTTATCGAGTAATCCCATTTTATCACTTCACTTACGCGTACATTTCCGAGATTTGCTTGTACAATGCAAAATCACCTGAATCCACAAATGCTGTTATCGATTCATCTGGCATGTTACCCAATTGCTCATCGATAATTTTGAAAAATTCTCCCCGACGTTCATCATCGATGGCTGCTGGATCGGCCCCAACTTCTTTGAATAATTCAAATCCATCAGAAGCCATAAACGAT
The DNA here is from genome assembly GCA_018645535.1 of Methanobacteriota archaeon. Taxonomy (GTDB): domain Archaea; phylum Thermoplasmatota; class Poseidoniia; order Poseidoniales; family Poseidoniaceae; genus MGIIa-L2. The sequence goes on along the minus strand of JABGWN010000038.1, from coordinate 11,341 downwards.
TCAATTGCCTTTTCTGGAAGTTCATCTCCAAGAAGATCATTTACGATTGTAAAGAATTGAGTGAAAAGTTCATCTGAATCATCCATTTCAGGTTCTTCCGAGTCTTCGGATTCTTCATTTACCTCAACTACTGTAACTTTCTTAGGTTTAGGAGCTGATACAATACCTTTGAGTTCTTTTCTCTCACGCATTAATGATTCAAGTTGAGGTACAAGAGTTTTGAGAGCCGCTTTATCTTGGGAAGCTTTGGCGGCTTCATACTGCGGTTTGAGAGAACGAAGTTCAGTTTCTACTTCCTCAAGACGGTCAGGTTCTTCGACGTCAAGTAATTCTACAACAGGTTCCGAACGAATTTCATTTAGAGCATCTTCTCGTTCTTTTTTCCTCAAAACGATGATGTCCCTGTCCAACGAGTGGCCAAAACGATCGGAGTATCGGTCAAGGAGAGAACCTGCCTCGCCGGAGCCAAGTCTGTCAATAGCTCCATAGATTTGAGGAAGTGGCTTAGCAGAGCGTTTGGCCCATAAGTCTCCATATTCATTCGAATCTTTAGCAGGTGCTGCCTGTGGCAATGGAGCAGGTGGAGTGACTTGTGCTGGTGGAGTGACTTGTGCTGGTGGGGTGGCTGGAGCATTCACCGTTGGTACCGCTGGAAGTGGTGGAGCCACTGGCAAAGGAGCCGAGGGCAAGTCTCCAGGAGCCGGTTGTAATGGAGGTAATGGCATGCCAGGCATGGGGTGTTGACCAGCAAGTGGTGGTAAGGGCATTCCAGGCATTGGAGGCAACGGGGTTGCGGGAACATTTTGTGATTTGTTCTTTTTCTTCCGGCGCATCGGCTCACCTCTAAATGTCTTGGAGATGATGCTGCCCTTGAACCTTCCCACAAATAAGACAAGGAAAATTATAGATTTCGACCATGAATCTAAACTAGGGAGCCCCAGCCTTTTAGACACAAAAAAGTTGCAGATGATTCAGACACATCGATGACATCTCCTTGTTTTACTTCATGTGTATTGTCTCCAAATCGAACAATTGCGTCTTCTACGGTAATTTCGACTTTGAGATTTTTATCCATACCGAAAACAAAGGCTTCATTCAGTGCATCGAAAGGGTTAGAACGATCAGGATCAAGTCGTTCTAACTCGAATTCTGTTACTCGCATTCCTGTTTTCCCATGCAGAGACGTTGGCCATCGGATTTGTCTGCGGACATCTATAGTCACAACTTCATCAGTTTCCCCAGCAGCCCCTAAAACGATTGAAGCATCGGATTTAACCAAATCTAGGAATAATCCTTGCAACTTCCCAAGCGCAGCAAATTTTCCATCAAGCACTCGTTGCAGTCGTTCCTCATGAACGAACAAATCTGCTAATTTTTGAATGGAGGCGATTCCACGTCCGGGTTTCCCCTCTCTCCGAAGTTGTTCTTTAAGTTCGAGATGTAACGTCTTGAGTGTGCTCTTAGAATCTTCGGCATTTGTTGCAATATCGGTCAATTTCCCGATCAGTGTAGGGATTTGGCCACGAATTCTCTTCGACCAACCTTTAGAATTCACATCATTATATTGAGCAAGACCTCCAGATACATCAACTCCTTCACCTCGAATGTGCGAAACGAGTTCTCTCCTCGCTTCTGAATCCAAATGAAAGAGCGAAGGATCTCTATAATGGAGGTGAAACCCTCGATGTCCAGAAAACGTGACTTGTAAAAATTCTCTTTTGAAGCCAAATTCAGGTTCTAAAAAATCATTCCAAAGAGCATGGGCTTGGTCGCGTATTACATCGAGCATTCCGGGGAAATCTCTGTCGGTGACACCAGGCAGGTGATCTCCATCTAAATCAAAAATTAAATCAGCACCTTGCCATTCCTTTGCATCCATTTTCATTTCATATGGCTTATTCCAGTAAGCAGTTGAATAGAAACAAGAATGCATTGCTCTCTCGGAGAGAAATTGGCGGAGATCATTTTCCCCTCTGAATGCTCGATGTCTTAGAGGTGGTGCGCCACCAAACGGGATGAACATCCATTCCCGCATGGTCATCCGTGGAGGACGCCAGAACTGGGATGTTTGATAATAACGGCCAAAGCGATGCGCAAATCGAGCCCATCCTTGTGATGCCATAATGACACTAGGAGGTGACAGTTATTGAACGAAACCCAATTTATTTTTTGATGTAAAATTTCTGTTCCATAGTGCTTACTTCTGTAACAGAATCGGCACCTGTCTTTACGACGTAATGATCCCAACAATAGTAGTGCTCATTAAGAACCATGGATGAGCCAAAAGTCAATCGTAATCCACAATCATGACATCGTGGGCCAATCTCACCATTAGGGGCTTGAGCTAATTGTACGTGTTCGTGTGGCATCTCCTCACCATTTGCTCCTGAAGGTCAAGGTTCTAAAATGTCGTGATTGAATCATTATCAAGGAGTGGAACTTTTTGCGACCCAATCCAATAGGTCAAGAGCAACTTCACAAGACTCACTGACTTCTACAAATGGATCTGATAGAAAACTTTCCAATATAGGTTGAGCAGATAGATTTCCTATTGCACCAAGCGCTTCTGCTGCTTCGTGTCGTACCATTACATGCTCATCAACATCTGATAGTCGCTCGATAAGTGAAGGAAGTGCTTCATCCATCTGCATCTGACCCAAAACATAGGCTAACTCATGCCTTAGTAATGCGCTCTTGGAGGAAAAGGCCTTGCAAAGGGCGAGGCATGAATCGGAGGTTCGAATATTACGGAATTTGAAAACCACTCGCATACGCTCGAACATCCGTGCTGAATCATCAAACAATATTGATTTCAGATGTTCCATATCAGATTCATCAGATGCGGGAGCAGGGTCAACAGAGCCGTATTCACTGACTTCTGGTTTTTCACCCATGCGAACACACCCTATTCTTCAGTGGCACCGATAAATTGCATTGACTCTTCAGAGAATTCTGGATCTATTAATCCAATTTCTTTTCCTTCCCTTAGGAATCGTCGAATTGAGGCTCTACCTTCTGGTTTGTAGTCAATGGTCCGATCATTCACGTACATGGTAACAAATTTTTGATTTGTTTCATCATCGATACCTCTACCCCATGCTTTTGCGAATTCTAAAGCTTCTTCTGGATGTTTAATTGAATGTTCGATGCTCATTTTGGTGTACATAGTTATGTCCTCCATAATTTTGTCACCTAAGTCTCTGCGGACAACGTTACCACCCAAAGGCATAGGCCATCCATCGGTTCGTTCATTCCACCAAACTCCTAAGTCAATGAGAACGTTCAGGTCATGTTCGACGTACGTTAATTGTCCTTCGTGGATAATAAGGCCACATGAATAGGTATCGTCAAGGATTCGTGGAATAATCTCGTCGAAAGGTACGACTTCGACATTAACATCTCCCCATGCGAGTTTGAGACCCATGTAAGCAGAGGTCTTCAGTCCAGGAATGGCTATGGTTGATTCTTTTGCTTCATCTAGGCTCAAGCCTTGTTTTGAAACAATCATAGGACCGTAGCCTTCCCCCATTGAAGCGCCGCAGTTCATCAAAGCATAATGTTCAGCAATGTCAGGAAATGCGTGAATTGAAACCGCAGAGACTTCCAACTCCTGTCGCATGGCTCTATGGTTGAGAGTCTCTATGTCTTGTAGTTCATGAACAAAATTATATCCTGGTGTAGGAAATGCATTCGTTGTCATCGCATGAAACATAAAAGCATCATCTGGATCTGGAGAATGTCCAATTCGAACAATCATGTTGCCATTCTCATCAAGCGGTAAAGATGCCATGTTCTTTCCAACTTGAAGACCTTCATGAACTAACCGATGAAAATTTTATACAACCAAGTATCAGAAATGATACACAGAGGGGATGGTTTAAGTATTGCATTGACCATTATGAAACATGGCGAAGTCATCCATGTTGAGGTTTCTCATCATCCCTTTGACCATACTGTTCATGGCTCCTATGATTAGTGCAGATTCAAATAATTTATTTTTTGAATCGACGTATGATTCGGGAATACAAAACCAAGGTTTTATGTCTATTGAACTTAATCAAGACGGAACAGTAGCCTACGCTTCATTTGGAAAGACTTTGATCCAATATACACCTACTAACCAAGATACCATTCAATCGAAATTATTTGAGCAAGAAATTTTGTCGATTGCACTTTCTCCAGATGGTTCGAGATTAGCTCTTACCATCAGGGACAGCGGTACAGCATCCGATACGTTCTACGTAATTGATACTGATACTTTCAATACAAAAATATCTTCTCAGGCCACTGCTTCTAATGCTGTTCTCCTTTCATGGACAAATAATGGAGCATCACTGATCACAAACCATCCTACAACGGGATTAATCAAACTCAATCGGGAAGATTTGAGTACCGAAGCTCAGTACAGTGGAAATCTATCAGGCAATGTAAAATGTGCAGACATATCACCTTCTGGTTCGTACATAATGGGTGCCGACGAAAACGGAAGACTCATGATTTGGAATTCAAACGGCGATTATATACACCACGAACTTATCCTCGATAATAGTGTTAATGATTGTTCATTTGATCCAACTGAATCCATGTTTACAGTGAGTATTGATGGAGATAAAATTCGAAAGTGGACCCTGTCAGGTTCTGAACTCAGACCCTTAGACGTGCCCGGTATCAATTCTTACAAGTGGTCTTCAAATGGGCAGCATGTATACGCTCATAGAACCACCATCGGCCAATTTCTTTCAACATATGATTCATCTGACTCAAGTGAAATTACAGAAGTAGCAATTTTTCATCCGTTTTCGGATTTTGAACTGTTGGAATCAAGCCCTGGGATTATTGAATATGCATTATTCAGTTCTACAACCGAACATGTTGTAACGTATCGTTCAATTCACCTAAGAAACGGAGTAGGTGAATCTGGTTCTGATTTTGATAGCGATGGAATTCCAAATTCTATTGATGATGATGATGACGGAGATGGCATAGAAGATATTTGGGACCTTAATTGCGATGCAGGAGGAAGTTTCAGTTGTGATTTGTTGCCAGATGAAACGTACATGCGTACTATGGATTTGATTCTTAATGAATCTGAATTAGAGGTAATAGAAACCTTCACGCTAAACAAATCTGACTCATCAATTGTCCGAGACTTATCACGTTACTCACTGGATTCCGATCTAAAACTATCAACCGAAGAAGCATTGCTCTTTGCAGAATCATATTGCGAGAATATCCATGAACAAAATTATTCAAAATCTATCCTAGATGCAATTGATATTAATGGAATTTCTTTAGATTATTTATCAATGAGTTGTAGCGTCATATCAGGCATGGAATTGACACAAGTTGATGACGATAGAACACACATAAGATATTCAATTTCTACCAAATTTAACATGACGGGAGACATTGAAATTGGCAGCAATGCAGTCCGAATTTTATACCAGCCGACTGCTGTTGATGGAAGTATCACAATCCTTAGCGAACAACATCCGATTTCAGTATCCGTATCCGGCCAAGCATATGAAACCGAATCATTTTCACCTTGGTTTTTACAAGAAGACACCATCTCCTTAAGTTTGAATGAAGAAGTTGAGAGTGCCAATGAGAATTTGGTGGATGCGTCCGTATTTACTTCATGGTGGTTCATTTCCCTGATAGTTTCATCCATACTTATCTTTGGGTTTTTTGCACTTAAATTAAAGAATAAAGAAAATACATATTCAATTAATTTAGATGACGAAGAAGAAGACGAGCAAACATTTGATGATGATGAAGAAATAGATGATACCTCTTTTGGTGAGATTGAAGGAATTCAAACATCTATTATTGCAGAGGAAGATAAATCTGAGAATCCCTCTCCTCGCATTCGATCTAGAACTATACGTGCCGAGCGAGATCAAATTCCGGTACCTGTAACTCGGAAGAGAAGGGCACGCGCAACCGAAGAGGATTCCACAGTTAAGGTCGCCAAGCGACGACGTTTAGTCGAAGATGAGGCTAAACCTGCAGTACGAAAGCGCAGGGCTGTACGGCAATCATCTGATGTTGAAGATGTCGAAATGTCAAATGTTCTGGATAGGTATGAAGAATAATCACCACATGAATTCTATCTTTTCCTTCATCCCGCAGCATAATGTAAGATATTCTTGTAAACCTGAAACATGTTCAGTATCCAGTCGATTAAAGACTTCACCAAAGTATCGATTCATACGTTCAATCGACATATCAGACTGTTGATGCGCATTTAGAATTACTTTCTCCCTCGTCATAGGATCGTTTTCAAATAACTCTAACCGCTCAATTAAAGCGGAATGTGCTCGTTTTACGAATTCAATAGGCGTATCTTTTCTCGCCGCAAATACTCCGAACACCATCGGATGGCCTGAGTGCTCAAGCCACGCTTGTCCTAGGTCCAATTGAACAAGTTCAGGATTGGTTTTTGCTCTGTCAAGTGCTCTGTCACCTATCAGTAAAGCTCCATCACATCTATCGAGCATGCTATCAAGATCTGGGCCCATTTCAACAGGGCGCGGATCAAGACCTCTTACCTTTAACAGATATTTGAGTAAAGCAACCGAAGAAGCGGAATCACTGGGCATTGCGATGTCTCTCATTTCCTCTACAGGTCGATTTCCGAAGACGAGTACGCTTCCAACTTCACCTTTCGAACTTATTCCAATCTCTGGTATAAGGACGAGTTCTTGATGGTGACGCGCAAAATCAGCTGCTGGTATTGGTGCAAGAACGCAATCTCTTCTCAATAGATGCCCAGTTAACCATGAAGGGGGTGCTGGTAAGACATTGAATGTAGGGTCGAGTCCAAGAAATAATGGATCGCAATTCATGAAGGCTACTCGGCCTATGGTATTGGCCCACAACAATTCACTTCCCAAATTCATTTCAATTCCTCATACAACAGGCAGTCTACGCGGTTCTTTAACAGGAACAAACTCCTCAAACTCAGAGTATGTTGTATTTCGTTTGATAGGTATATTCCCAGAGCGAGTGACGAGTTTAGCGAGTTGATTGACCCCATAATTCAGTGGCGTTTTAGAACCGGCAAGATGCATAATTGATTCTTGCTTAACGGTGCCATCAATATCATCTGCTCCGAATTGTAATGCAAGTTCGGCCATAGAATCTCCTATATTCATTCGATATGCCTTGATGTGTGGTATACTATCGAGCATAATGCGGGATACTGCAATAACTCTAAGGATTTCTTGTCCAGTGGATAACTGAGCCATAGGTAATCGTGTAGAGTCAGGAAGGAAAGGATAGGGGACAAAACATTGGAAACCGTTCGTTCTGTGGCCTAAATCCCTTAATTGAATCATATGTTCTACTCGTTGTTTTGCAGTTTCGATTGTTCCAAAGAGCATTGTACAGTTGCTAGGGAGTCCAATCTCATGAGCTGCTTCATGAATGTCTAAATATTCTTGACTGGATTCCTTTCCGTTACAGATAACTTGGCGTACATCATCATCTAGAATCTCTGCTCCACCACCTGGTAAAGAAGTTAATCCAGCATCTTTGAATCTAATCAATACCTCTTTTATGGATAGATTAGAAACTTGAGAAAGATGCTTTATTTCAACCGCAGTGAGGGCTTTTATCGAGACATGCGGGTGTTCTTCCCTGATTCGTTCAAACAATGAACAATAGTGATCAACATCCCATTCTGGATGGAGCCCACCAACCGAATGGACTTCGTTAACAAATGAAGAAAACTTTTCGAGTTCAGAAAGATATGTATCGATTGATAATGCGTAAGCATCTGAAGCCTTTGGCCCTCTCCTGAATGCACAGAATCTGCATGCAAGTACGCATATATTGGTTTGATTAATGTGAACATTAGAATTGAAGTAGGCGTTGTTTCCAAACATGGCCAATTTGTGTAAATTAGCAAGATGACCCAATTCGTTCAGATTTTTGGTTTCGAATAAAATGCAACCATCAGACGCATCAAGTTGTTCATCATCTAAAATCTTGTTGACAATAGATTGCAATGACTCTGACCAATGAACATCCTGAAGAGAGGCCTTTAGGCGAACTTTCCAATCCTTGTTCCTATCTGCATCGACTACGGCAGATTTCCAGTTGGACATGCCTATGCCTCACGCTCATTCTTCATCAAGATGTGGATGTAACCACAATCAACGACGGACGTTAAAGAATCCATTATTGATCATAAATTTCCGGAATTCTTCAATCAAAAAGACCGTTGACGCGACTAATGTCAGGACAAACCAATCTGTCGATTTAAGTGATATTGTACTCAATAAATTTCCGAATTCAATTCCAACAAGTGGAATCGTGCTTGAAGCGAAGTGTACGAACACGAAGAGTAGACTAGCTGAAATTAGAATAGCATAATTGATGGCTTTATTTGAAAAGACTCCTAAAGTGAATAAACTTGCATCGCCCGAACGACAATTGAGAACGTTAAATAACTGATATATGATAAAAACAGCAAAGGTCATTGTTTGTGCTTTTGAAAACAGATCTTCGGCATGATTATTCCAGTCACTAATACCACTTTCTTCTCCTGCGAGACAACTTTCCATCCAGGTGTACTCTCCAGTATCTAATGGGCCAACAGAACAAGCATCATCTGTAATCACACCGCCTCCAGAAAGGTAGAAAATTATGAGTGTGCCAATGACCATCACTGCCCCTAGGTAAAAGATTAGACTAATATCTCTCGAATTAGGAAGGCCCTCGTCGACTGGCCTAGGTGGACGACCCATCACATTCCCATGGCGTTTTTCGACACCTAAAGCTACGGCTGGGGGGCCATCCATCAGAATATTGATCACTAGGATTTGGGTTGCTGTTAACGGTAAATTCCAACCAAATATGAACGTAGAGATGACAATGAGTGCAACTGCTGCAACATTCGTTGAGACTTGATAACGGACGAAGTTGCGTATATTTTGATAGATCTTTCTTCCTTCTTCAATCGCATGTACAATGTTTGCGAAGTTATCATCTTGAAGAACCATATCTGCAGCATCTTTAGCCACATCAGTTCCTGCAATACCCATCGCAATACCGATGTTGGCACCTGATAATGCAGGAGCGTCGTTAACACCGTCTCCAGTCATTGCGACGATTTCCCCTTTCGCTTGTAACGAGGCTACAATCCTCATTTTTTGATCTGGCGTTACTCTTGAAAAGATTGAACCTTCTACAGAAGAAGAGAGTTCTTCATCGGACATTTGCCTAAGTTCTTCCCCGCTGACAGGTGATTCCGAACCGGTGTTTATTGCAAGTTCTTTACCAATAGCAGCGGCAGTTAGATGATGGTCACCGGTAATCATCTTCACCTTAATTCCAGCATCTTGACAAATCTTGATTGCATCACGTACTTCTGGTCTTGGAGGATCCATGATTCCCACAAGTCCTAAGAAAATCAATCCGCTTTCAACAACTTCAATATCTTCCATATCTTCTTCAGGTTCTAATTTTCGAGCTGCTAAAGCAATCACTCTCATCGATTTTGAACCCATCGCTTCGTTAACTTTCTGTGCATCTTTAAAATCAGCTTTTTCGATTGGTACGACTTCTCCATCCTTGAATCGGTGAGTAGTAATCGGTACAAATCCGCCCGCTGCACCTTTGACAAAGACCCATCGCTCACCTTCATACTCATGGATGACAGACATTCTTTTACGCTCTGTATTGAAGAAAAATTCATGAATTCTTGGATGGCGTTGAGCGAATTTGCCAATGTGGCCATTCAACTTCCATCCTAGAACCGCACATGCTGAATCTGTAGGATCTCCTATTGCCGACCATCGACCTTCAACTTTTGAAATTTGAGAATTATGGCAAAGTGAAAGGCATGCACCGAGAAGTCTGAATGATTGATTGCTTTGAAGAGAGGACATTTCTTGGTCGGATAAATCTCCATCTTCGCCAATCAGGGTTCCTTTCGGGCTAAAGCCATCGCCGCTAACATTGTACAAACTCTCAACAGTGTGTAATTGTCGAACAGTCATTTCATTTTTAGTCAGTGTACCTGTCTTGTCAGAACATATGACTGTAGTTGAGCCCAGTGTTTCAACTGCTTTCATACGGCGAATAATGGCTTTATGACGCGCCATATTACGCATCCCAAGAGCGAGGGTTATGACGAGAATAATTGGTAAACCTTCAGGTACAATTGCAACGAAAATTGCTATTGCTACAATGAACTGATCAACTGCAACTTCCCAAAGACTTAGTTCTCCACCAATGGCGAGTATCATCTTGATTGATACGAGAAGTACTGCTACGATTAGGGCAATAAATCCAAGGAAGCGACCGAGCGACTCTAATTTTAATTCGAGTGGTGTTTTTGGTGTAACAGCCTCTGAAATATCGCTTGCAATGTGGCCCAGCTGAGTTGTCATACCTGTTTCAACAACAAGTCCAATTGCACGGCCCGTTGATACGGTTGTACCCATGTACATCATGTTCCGTCGATCGGCTAGCAGAGTGTTTGGATCCAAGGGGTTCACACGTTTTGTAATCGGCTCAGATTCTCCGGTCAAAGCAGACTCATCAACCCGGCACTGATAGACTTCTAATAGACGTATATCCGCAGGGACATTCAATCCTTCCTCGAGTTTTACAATATCACCTGGGACAAGTGAATCTGTTGGAATCTCAGACTCATAACCATCTCTTATCGTTACGCAATTGGATATACTCATTTGCTTGAGTGCATCCATTGCTTGTTCTGCTTGGCCTTCCTGCCAGAAACCGAAGACAGCATTTGCTGTTAATACCAAAAAGATGAATATTGCATCTCCTGGTTGTTCAGGATGGATCGCTAATGCTACGAGTGCAGCCCCGATTAGCAGATAATTTAGTGGGTCATTATACTGACTCAAAAATCGAAGAATTGCGGAGGTCGGCTCAGGTTGTTCAAGTTGATTCGGTCCGTACTTATTTATACGGTCAATGATTTCAGATTGCGCTAGTCCTTGAGGATTGGAATCAAGAGTTGTAAGTGCTTCTGCACTGTCCATAGCGTGCCAATTTTGTTGAACCAAATATATCACCCATGGATATTCAAATGGTCAAAAACCAAGGATTACCCATTCCGTTGGGAAACATTATGATTTATGATTATAATGGAGGACTTCCCATGAAAATAAAAATAAAAATATACCTCTTTATGCAAAATTTGTTTCCGAATCTTTCTCAAACCATCAATGACTCGGGTGTGTATGAGCGAATTGGATGGACCCTACATTCCAGCCGATGAAGAGCCCTTAGAATTGACTCTGAGAGCAATTGTTGTCGGAATTGTTTTGGGGATTCTCATGACTGCTGCAAATGCCTATCT